>CAYFHZ010000336.1:0-4370 GCA_964342535.1 uncultured Bacteriovoracaceae bacterium
CTTTTCATTCCTGAAGTTATTTTATAACCCCACTACTTCCAAGGGCCGTACCCCATTCTGTGGCCATGGAGTTAAGGGAGCCTTTTCCATTGAGTAAGGAGTTTGCTAAAGTTGCATTACAAACCGAGATAGCAATATTTCCAGCTTCTTTACGGTCTTCGTTACAATTGTATGCAGAAAGAGCACGGTATATTGTATCCTTTGCTTCTTGATATTTAGGTTCTGCAAAATTCTTTTTGGGGTTACAAAGAGTTTGGTTTTTAAAATCAGAAGAAACATATTTATACATTTTACTTCTATCAATAGTACTTTTTAGTTCAAGCTCTTTTTCATTATTTTTACACTCATCTTGTAAGGTATACCTTGTTTCATCTCCAACAAGACAATAAGTTTTTCCATTTAAAATTCTTGCTACTTGGTCATCAAATTCTGTATCGTCTTCACATGAGTTTTCATTACTTTCTTCATAATTTTTGACTCGATTACATAAATCTTTTAAATCCCCAGCTGTTTCTAACCCCCAAGTTCCAATGGCCCCATTTTCCATATCGGAATTACAAAATTCTGATCTTGTTAATCTATTGGCAGAGGTTTGTGTAAGAGTGAACTCATTCCCATCTTCAGATTCTGTTCCACAAGTTGAGTTAAAAGATCTGACTTCATCAATTCCTATTTTATCTGCATTTGCAAAAGCTTGTCCTATAGGAGAGCCTGATTGAAGCTGAACAATTTTTCCAAGATCGTTAGCTAGTTCATCTGTTTCACCTTCTGTAGGATTGGCCCCAAATGCTTGAAGTCTCGAGCATGTCTCCGAAATAAAAGCATTATCTTCATTGGTTTTCTCTTGTTGTTTCGCTACTTGTTGATTATAGCTATTAAGTGCATTTTGACAGTCGTCAATCATACTTTGCCAGTGATCAATTTGTGATGAGTAGTTTGATTTGTAGAGTGCTATTTTTTCATCTAACGCAGTATTAATACCACTTCTTTGTTCTTGCAAGGAGGTGATCATATTATCAATATCACTAGAAACTTTTTCAATATAGGCAGCAGGATCTAATACTTTTAAACTTGAATCTATTCCACTGTTATCATCAAGAAAATAATCAGCAGATATTTCAAAGTCAATTTCAGGCATATTAAATCTCGAGTCAGACGAAAGATCCAATTGCTCATCAAGAGCAGTAGAACTATTTTGCAAATAATTAGTCATACTCTTAATTTGTTTTTTTAGACTCACTTTTAAAATATTAACTTGTGAATTATAACTTTTAACATCCGCTTTTTGAGAAGCAATCATGGTATTAACTTGCCCTAGGGCCTTATTCCAACAAGAGTTCATGTTCTTAGCACATTTAACAGCTGTTTTAACACAGAAGTTAGCAGAGCTCGTACTGAGAGCATTGGTACAGCTATTATCTGCCACACCAGTAGTTGTGTCACTTGGACAGCTTATTAGTTGGCTTCTAACCTCAGAATAAAGATCTTTACTTGCTGTTTTTTGAATCTGTTCTCTTTGAGTTGCATAAGATTGTAGTTTAGAGATTGCTTGTGCTTGTGAATACCCTGATGGGTTATTAGGGTTTGATGCAGAAAAATTATTATTACATATACCAACAAAAACATCTACTAGATCTGCTGGCTTCATAGGTGTATCAGAATATATTTTTGTACCACCGATGGAAACAGTTGTTCCAAGGCTCATGACATATGCTGAATTTCCATCATCATTTTGAAGTTTTTCAATTTCTGTAAGTTTTTTCTCAATGGTCAAATCTGATCGATTAAGAATTCCTAGGATTTGGGTTGCAAGTGCATTATCCGCTTCTTTTGCAAGTTCAGAAGAAACTGTTGGTTTTGAAAAACTTTTTGCAAAAGTTGCAGGATCTCCTAAAGGTGTCGATTTGAAAGCACTTTCAAGACAGCTATTTTTTTGATTTCTCTCATAGCTTTCGAGATTTGTTGTTAGTTCATCTATACTTAAACTTCCGTCAGCGACACTACTATAAAGTGTACTAAGAGTACTATCTCCTGAGACGGCCTTAGAAGCACCTGTTTGGTCATTAATCATTTTGATTGAATTTTCTGTTTCAATATTAAAATTTGTAAGAACTTCATTTAATGCTTCATTGTCTTTAGAAAGGATACTTCCTCTAAATGCTATATTATCTACAGAGGTTGTGAGTGCGCCTGAGTTTTCCATACGACTTGAAAGACTATATGCGAGTTGATTAACTTCACTTACTATTTGCTTTTGTTTGGTAAGAACTTCACTAGAAGACATACTGCCTTCGCTTGGCTCATTTTTAGTTTGGTAAAGGTAGTCAGCAATACCTCTTAATCCACCTTTCTCTCCTTGCTCTTGTAGAATTCCTGAAGCTAAAATACTACCACAGGCATTATTGGTATCATTTGATCCCAGTAGATTATTTTCAAAGCTGTAATCCCCAATAAGATCTTTGTTTTCATTACCACCATTAAGTAAGGCCGTTTTCGTTTTTACACTTTCAAGTAGACCTTTATGTTGAAGATTGAAATTATCAAGTAAATCTTTAAGGTTTTGCTTATAAACATTAAGTGCCTTTTCACGTTTATCTAAAAGATTATCTAAATCTTGTTGTTTTTGTTTATAACATCCCACACCCTGGCTCGTATAACGTTCATGACCTTCGGTGAGATAATTATTTACGTCAGATAAGTTTTCACCGGCAACTTCAATAATCGCGGCAGCATAACCTGAGGCGATAACATCACCGGTTTGATCGGTACATTTAGCACCAGCGGATAAAGAATTACCTGCAGCGGGAAGTACAAGACATCCATTAAAAGCAGCTGGTATTTGGCTTGCGTCTGCAGGAGTGAGTCTTAATGTGTTATTAAATTGAGCTTTATAAGCTTGATATTTATTTCCAGTAGCACTGTAATAAGATGTGAGTGCATTTGTTAATACTTGGCTTCCTGATACAAAACCATCAAGGACACTGGCCCAAGAGATACCCCCGTCATCACTGCTGCTTGTATCACTCGTTTTACTACCTTTTACATCTCTAGCAAATGCAAGTTGGTAGGGAGAAAAAACTAATTGAAAAGAGATCATAAGATGACCAATTTTCAGTAATTTTTTTAAATTGAATCTATTCATAAGCTTTAAGTCCTCTAAGGGGTTTACCTTCGCTCTATCGGTCTTAAGTGTCCAAAATTTAACAATTTAAGGCTTAATGACTTATCTTATTATAAGACGAGAAGTGTTTTGATCAAGTATTTGAGGTTTTTAACACTCTGTGCTTGGCATATTGTGCTAGTCATATAAACTAAATATAGGAAATTATGTCATTTTTAGGTTAAGTATAGAGTGTTAGATAAATTTAAGGATAAATTCAAATCGACTCCAAATGTAGGCAATAAAGGCGTACAAATAGGCAATAATGTCCCGCCAGGCTCTACTGCGTATATTACATTCCCAGATATTGATCCACAAAAAGAGTATGAAATCTCAGGTATGGTTACGATTGGTAGAGAAGTTGGTGAAATTATCCTTGATGATGCTCAATTATCACCAAGGCATTGTAGTCTAAATCTTGCAGATGAGGTGATAACATTAATTGATCATGGATCAGATCAAGGAACGTTTCTTAATGATAAAAGACTAGATACTGGAAAGAAGTATATCCTTAATGAAGATGATCAACTTAGGTTGGGTGATCTTTACGTCAGTATCTCCTGGAAAGAATCTGAGTTTAAAGAACCAAAAGAAAGCACTTCTATAGGAATAGAAACTAAAATTATCCGATCTGATATCTTACCTGAAGTTGAAGTTAAAGATGAAAAAACGGGAGTGACAAAACTTTTTGGACAATTAAATGATGCAGTAGAGGCAGAAAAAGAAGCAATACCAGAGCTGCCCGTCATGTTAAAGTTAAAAGATCAAAACTTTGATGTTGAAGATACTGAACTTGATCCTAAAATACTTACTCAAACAAAAGCAAATAAATTTAGTAAGTCTAAAAGAAAAAAAATTGTAACTCATTCTAAACTTGAAGAAGATGTGGCCACTGATTTACAGTCTGCACATCTTATCTACAGACTCGTAGGAATTGTTGTTGATGTCTTGATTTGCCTAAGTTTTATGAATATATTTTATGTTTTTGTAGATATAAAAAATTTCTTGTCGAAAGTCACAGAGGTAATTGCTTTAAATATTCCGTTTGCAAGTTATACAGATGAAGCAGCAAAACATATACCTTTAAATATGGCCCAAGGTATTTTAGAGTTCGAACATATTGATCTCATTTTCCAATTTATTGTACTTAAGTAAGCATGTTTTCTAATCTTTAGTTCTTTATGTTCCCTTTTAAAGGGGAAAGTGGAGA
>CAYFHZ010000337.1:0-4354 GCA_964342535.1 uncultured Bacteriovoracaceae bacterium
TTTAGCTTACTAGCAATGAGTTCAGCTTTACTATATGAAAGACCTTGTTTTTTATTTAAAACTTCACTTAATTTTGACCTCGTTAGACCGAGATCTTTAGCAAGACTACTTAAATTATACAATGAGTTTTTAGCTTGTCTTAAGAGGAGTTGATCTTTTAGAATTTCTCGATAGTCTTGATGATATTCCAATTTTTACTTCTACCTTGCAAAAGGTAAATCTATACATTCACCAGTAAGTCCATAATTATTTTCATAGCTACATTTTACTAATTTAGTGTTTACCCCTAAAAAGATAAGTTTATGTTCTCTACGACGTGGCCATGTTCTTTCACTATCATCAAATATAATACCACCACTTTCTTGAGTAGCTATTACTTTAAAATACAGATCCATTTCAAAGCTGGAATTAACTCTAAAATTTTGCCCAAGAAAACTTCTTTTGCTAATACAGGCCCAATTTAAGTTTCCTTTTAATGTAATTTTCTGCTGTTTTGTATTTTCATTATAAGCTTCTAGCTCTCCCCAGTGAAGATTACTAAAATAGCTGGATTTTAAAAGAGGACTATTTAGAGGATCACAAAAGAGACCCTTATTAAGTGATTCTGAAAGATTAATGAGTTTTTCTGAATCAGCTAGTATAAGATCTGATAACATTGGTGTTGAGTTAAAGGTATTTCTCGAAAGAATCACGTCTACAAAATTTAGATATTTATTATAGGCCGTTACATCTATAAAAGGATGTTCATATTCTGAAAGATCAACTCGTTTAATCATGCCACGAGTTGACATCATGACTTTAGCACCAAGTTGATCCAAATAAGCATGATCCTTAATTTTATGATGGTGACCTAATTCATGAATGAGATAACCAACGGCCCTTAGTACTGATATTGGTTGAGGGGTACCAAATTCATCATTTGGATAAAGACGATCATAATTAAAATATATTTTGTCTCCAATAAAATCACCGGTCACGGCAATTCTAGCGAGTCCCTGTCCATCCAATTCAAATAGCTCTGGATACTCTCTACCAGATTTAAAAATAATATTTAGCTCTTTTCGTTCCTCGTCCATATTCTTTTGGATTTTTAGGAGAAGTTCTCTATCTTGTTTTTCTAACTCTATTGTTTTTGATTTAAGTGCAATAGCGATAAACTTTTCTAGATTTTCCCAAGCATAAATAATATTAGCTTCAGAGCTTCCACCACCGTTACCTGTATGTGAACCTTCACCAGCAAGAACTGAAATCGACATAATGAATAGTAATATATATTTCATAATTTCCCTCTTAGAAGCCTAATAACATTGATGATTAAATTCGACTACTTAAAATGTAAAATCTCTTAATGCTGCGTGTCTCACAGAATTTGCCAGAGCAGTTTGTTATTAAAAGCCTTCTCTAAGGTATCAGATTAGTATTTTATATAAAAAAACAGAGGAGCAGTATGAAACATTTAATTTTGTTTATTTTAGTTTTGGCCATATCAAGTTGTGCATCAGTAAAAGAACTCCAAGAAGCTAAAACGTGTAAAGTATGGGAAGATCAACCTATTGGTCCATTTTCAGTTGACTCAAACCCAGAGTTTTCTATGTGGAAAGGAAAGTGTGCATTATTTGGTCTATTTATATGTAAATGGGTAAAGACTGATGTTAACGGGCAAGAGTATTTTCAGGATGCTAACGGTATTTTTAAGTCTAGAGTAAAAATTGCATCTCTTAAGCACAATAAGCTTATCTATGAAAAAAGTATTTTAGAAATGCTCTTTGAGATAAAGCCTCTTATGATTGATATGGACAAAAGAAAAGTTCTTTATCAAGTTGATATTTCAAACCCATTTGGAAATACCTTAAAAGGCGAGAGAGTCATTCATTTCAATAAATCATGCTCTATAAAAGAAGTTGCCATGGGGACCTTAACTTTAATAACTGCAAAAAATAAACTATAAGGAGTTTGTATGAAAAAAATATTAATGATATGGAGTCTGTTATTCATTTTCTTTGGGTGCGTTGAAGAAAGTACTCCAGTATCTAGTACTGAGTCTCTCAATCCTGGAATATTAACTGGTGTTGTCGATGGAACATCGTGGACACTGATTCAAGGCAGAGTCATTTCTTCCAAGTTAAATCCTGGAGAGTATACATTCGATTTTTGGGGTGAAAGTCTAAGTGATATTTGTGATGATTATACTTATAGCTCAGAAAGAAGTCTTTTTGGAAGTTTTAAACTTGAAGAAGGTGAGGTAAGTTTTGATAACCTTAATAATATTACTATTTTCTATGATAATACCAATCTTGTTGCAACAACTGGACGTTTAGTTATTACTAAGATAGAAAGTGATAAAGTTACTGGGTACTTGGCCGCAAGTTATAATAGTGCAAACGAAGTTACTGGTGAATTTGAATTAACTAAATGTGACTAACTTATGACCTCTCACTGCGAGGGGCATATAAGAGGATTTTAATGAGTAACCTTGTTTTCAGAGATCTAAATCCAACTTCTTATGATGAAGTATATCAATTCTTGTTAACTCATGAATACTCTTGGCGCGATAGCGATCCAGAGGGCTTTATTGCTAAGACTGAAGAAAAACGTGATAAAACAACTCTTTTTTTTATGGAAAAGATGCAAGGGCCTGATACTTTATTTTGTGGAATTTGTGGGTTTGATGAAAACAAAATGGTTGGTTCACACTTTATTGAAATCCAAACGATAGATTATAAAAAGGCAGCTCATATTCACGGACTATGGGTTGATCCGCAATATCGTGGTATGGGAATTGCTTCAAAGCTAAAAGTAGAAGGTGAGAAGTGGGCCATTTCTCAGCAATGTGAAATGATGGATGCTAATGTTCGTGTATCTAATAATGCGATGATAGAGCTTAATAAGAAATTAGGCTATAAAATAGAAAGATATAATTTTCGAAAGAATTTAAAAAGTTAATTGAAATTTACAGTGCAAAGTGTCTCTTTTACTTCACAGTTAAGGGCCTTTTGAGCTTTAGGACTATACTTTATAAAATTATAGAATCTTTTTTTTGGAGGGGTATGACCATTTTTAGAAGTGTGTTTTCTTCCTGCTCCCTCTCGACAAAAATGTGTTGCTAATTCTACAATATGATCTATAGTAAAAGTTTCTTCAGATGAATCAATTAACTTAACAGATAGATAATCAGCAATGTCTTCAAAAGGCTTTTTTATATCGGCCCTCTCAGAAGAGATGCAAGAAGCGAAATCATCTTCAATTTTATCTCTTGTATCTTTTGAAAGTACACTTTTCTCGTGATCAGAGTGAGAGTACATATGAGCAATTTCATGACTTAAAAGCACCTTTATATATAAAGGGTGTTGCGCTCCATATATTAAACTTGCTAAAGTAATATGTATTTGTTTATCTGCCGAATTATGTACTCCATTTAATTGAAAAAAATCAAAAAATTGATCTTTAAATAATGAACTATCAAAATCTTGATATTTATTCATATTATCTTTTAAGGCTTTTTTGGACTCTTTGGAAATTGGACTTCCTATAAACATACTAAGTAATGAATTAACAGTATCAAATCGAGTGGTTTGAAGGTTAAGGGACCAGTTTTTCATAAGCATTTTGGAAAACATTTCTTTAAAGTCGTTGTAGATGATATTTGTTTTGTTAATGGCATTTTTTACTGTATTTGATGAAAGAATTTCTACTTTGATTGTTTCTTGATATTTTGTATTACAAATTGCCAGAATATTTTTTTCACTATAAAAAATATTTTTCTCTACTGTCTCACTTGTTTGATGGAAATTTTGATCAAATGCACTTCTAAGTTTTAGAAGATTCTTTTTAACATTTTCAATGCGAGCTTGGTATGCCGCTTTTAAATCACTTATTTTTAAAGCACATAACTGAGCAATCGTTTTTTCCGTTCCTTTAATGCCATCATATGGTAAATCCTTAAAGATATGTTCATATAGCTCAGGGGGTAAATGCTCCTTCAATTCTTCTTTAGTATAACGATGAAACTTATCACCTGATTTGTTTATATCACATTGTTTGTATTGATCAGGAAGTTTAAGGTCCTCCAAATTTCCGTGAACATCATCAAAATCAAAAAACTCAATACCTTTAAATTGACCCATATTTTTTTTGATTGTCTTTGTTATACTTAGATAATGAGTTATACTCGGGTTATTTATAAAATCCTCATAAGATTTACTTTTGAGTAGACCTATTATTTGAGTATAGAATTTATCTTTTGCAATAAACTCATTAAAACATTCTTTGATGAAAGGATGCTTATACTTATCTTTTATTTTCATCCTTGAAATAGAGTAGTACTTGTTAATTAATTTAACTATCTCATCTGAAT
>CAYFHZ010000338.1:0-4344 GCA_964342535.1 uncultured Bacteriovoracaceae bacterium
TACCTAGTTCTTTTTCATCATCTGCATGCCATCCCATATAATCACGTCCATCTCGATAGAGGTTAATAAGTACACTGTTAAATTTGGTGTTTAACTCCATTTCTAATTTATTTCGAAGATGAGTTAAAGAAGAAGTCCAGATTTCAGTTCTCATTGTTATTCCAGAATAAGTATAAACGATATTCTCATCTCCATACCATGCCACTTTTCTGGCCTGTGTATATTCATTTCCAAAAATTTTTATTCTATCATCTCGCCATTTCAGATTACAAATTAACTTATCGAGAGTGTATTTCTCCTCGACCCATTTTTTAAACAAATAAACTTTACCTTCATCATTTATTATTGTTACTGGAGAGGATTTCAATTTCGACCCTTCTATTTTTTTGTGCAGCCTCAGAATACTCATCGTCAGTAAGTAAAATAGGACGAGTTGCCCCGTATCCAACACAGGTTAATCGTTGAGAACTAATCCCAAACTTTTCAAAAGTTTGGCAAACATACTTTGCTCTTTTTACAGATAAATTATAGGTATCTTCTGCAAGTCCACGCTCAATGGCAGTTTTAGTTTCAAAAATATGACCAGAGACTTCAATTTTAATTTGAGGATTTTCTTTCAAATATTCGGTAAAAGCGAGAATTTCATTTGAAGCATATGGCTCGATTGCTCTATCTGTACCAGGGTAAAATTGAACATTATTAAGTTGAATTTTATCACCTATAGCATAGCTTTTCTTTAATTTCATATTTTGAACTTTATTTCTTGTTCTTTTAACTTCAGCTTTTGCCACTTCATTTGTATCAATTTGATTTATCATTTTATTTTGATTCTTAATTTGATTTTGCTGTGACTTCATTTTGTCTTCTAAACGACTAATTTTTTCCTCAAGTAATTTTTCATATTTTAAATGTTTCGCAACATTATTTTTCATTTCTTTTTTAAAAGCCGATTTTGTCTGTAGTTCTATCGCTTTTAACTGCAAGTTCTCTTTTGCCATTTGGTTTAATTCTTCTTTCAATTTTTCAATTTCTCTAACGTCTTTATTCACTTCAATTATTGGTTGAATTTCTTTAACTTTTTTACCTTGGTTTTTGAGTGCAATAATACTAACGATCAAAAAAACACCTAATCCCGATGCAAAAAGATCAACAACAGATGCTGAAAAAATATTTACTTCTCTCGTCTTCTTTCTCATTTCTCTATGATCTTATTTACAAAGTTATCAAGTATATATTTACCAAAATCATTAATTAAGTTCTCTTCCTTAACTTCAAAATTTTGAGTAAAGTATTGTAAAATAACAGATAAAACTAGTGCAAGAAGAGTTGTATTAAACGCAACACCAAGATGTCCAGCCATTTTAGTTAAAAGCTCAGGATCATCCATTTTTCCAACTCCAAGCTCAGAGACTGCCACTCCAATACCATAAACAGTTCCCATAAACCCCAATGAAGGAATTAACCAAATAATATACTTTAATTTGTTATAGCGTATTTCAACTTGATGTAAAAAGAGTTCGAGTTGCTTACTTAGAAAGTCTGAAGTTATTGAGATAGAATGATTCGTTCTAAATTGCAATGAAATTTGAAGTACCATATAAGGTAAAATCCCCATCTTGTCTCGAGAGTCTTTTTTTGATTTTCTAATAATATCAGTCAAGACATCTTCATCTATGATTGTTTCGAAATTCTCTGGTAGATAGTGCATCTTTTTAAAATACTCCATCGCTTTAATTTCCTGATTTCTAGATTTAAGTTGAGCCAATGCCATAAAGAATGTGGCCCACATGATATCCTGAAAAGTAATAATTAATTCAATTCCTTTTTTACCAATCAAAAGTTGAGACCAGAAACTAGGTAAAATTGAAAAAATAACATTAACAATGATAACTCCAACACCACCAAAAATCATCGCTTCTATAAATGTCTTATTTTTAAGCTGACTCTTCAAATATAGCTCCACAACAATCACAATGAATTTTATTTTTTTCTACGACTGTTCCACAATCAGAGCAACGTTTATGCCCTATCCCTTTAACTCGTTTAGCAATATCTTTTTTGTCTTTTTCAATACTTTGTTGAAAATTCTCTACTAAACTTCTAACCGTCATTCCATCTAAGCTTGTTCCAAAACGAATTAGGGTATCCAGTTTAACCTTTGCCGAACGAATTCTTTTATAGTCACCATTATAAAGAACGTAAGTTCCACGCTCAGAATTTAAATCTTCAATCAAAACGGACTCATTTGAGTAATATATTTTGGCATGAGCTCGACTAATCGATGAATGATCTATTCTCACTTCACAACCCGTACTGCGCCCAACTGTAAATTGATATGTTTCCATAGTACTCATTTTTACCTCTAAAACTATTTTTATCCCTTATCGGTCAAATATTTGGAATTTAAAGAAATTTTACTTATTTTTCCAACGACTACCTAAATTGAGCCCCCTCAAACCACTGAATTTACATAACATTAACAGGTGTTAAGTACGTTATAGAATATTTAGGCTACTCTATTCTGATCTTTTAGCAAGGGAGAATCTTATGGCCGCCGGAATAGGTCTATTAAAATATCAAAGTACAATGCTACAAACAGTATTTAATTTATTTGTTCAAAGCTTTAAAAAACAAAAAGTAAATTTATATAATCATCCATTGAAAGGAAATATAAATAATATACTTCCACACCAAAAAGTAGTCTTTGCTTATCATGAGTGGCTAAGTGTAGATCAACAGTATTCTAATTTAATAGCACCACACCTTTTTCCACTTTGGTCCTACCCGACACTTTTTAAACTAGGAGAGAAGCTTCATCTTCCTCTTCATAAAGTTTTAAATCAGGGCTGTAAGATGACTATTAATGATGATATTCCTTTAAACTCTCCACTAAATTCTCATATTGAAATCTTTAATATGAAAGAATTTGATTCTAAATTTCGAATCAATCAACGAGTGACCACAAGTACGAAGTACCACCCTCAAGCACTTATTGCTGAAATATATGCTGTTATATTAAAAACACCACATGAGAAACTAAGTACTACAAATAGTAAGACCAATAAAAAATACAAAGTCGATGATCTACTCCTTATAAATGAAATAAGTGTTGATAAAAAAGATGCACAAAGTTATGCATTTATTTCAGGAGATATTAATCCAATTCACTTATCAAAAAAAATAGCTAAGCTCATGGGACTTAAAGGCTCTATTATGCATGGCTTTGGTTTATTTGCGATGGTTTTTGAAGAACTTCAAAAAGCGAATTATTCTATTAAAGAAATCGATATTAGATTCCTATCTCCTGTTTATCTTAATTCAAAACTTAAAATTTATATCAAGTATATTAAAGAAGATAGTTACCAAGTCAAAGTCTTTTCTTCAGACTGCAGCCAAGTTCATTTAACAGGAACTTTTAAAATAAAAAGGGCTTCTTAAAAGAAGCCCTAAACCAAAACTGTAGAGATTGAATAAAAAAAACCGATTCTAGCAGGTTTGATAGTTACAAACCCAGTTCAAAATTCTCTTTAATCACCCCATATAATCTGTATATGTTTGTGTATAATTTAATTAATGTGGAGGAGTATTTATAACTTCTTAGGTAAAAAAGAAAGACATTATGTAATAAATACTAAAAAACATTCAAATTTCTAACTTTTTCAATAACATACAGGAGTATTTTAAAATATAATGACTATTGAGAAATACAATAAATCGGATGTCTTTGAGAGCAGCTATAGGAAAAATTCTCTAACCAAGCTGCCCCAGTGCTTGATGTACTCCCCACAAATCCAGAGCCACTTGTGGTGCTCCAACTTGAACATGTACTCCCGACACTTGTCGCTCCATTAGAGTTTGTTCCTGTCCAAGGGGTTACATTTAACTCTGCCCCTGATTCATCAAGATTAATTGAACTAAATAAATTTGAGGTATCTGTATTCCATAAGTCTGATCCTGTCGAGGCAATTAAAGTCGTTTCCCCATCACTATCAACTTTATAAATTGAACCTGTAAATTCGAGTCGATTTGAAGCATACGTAGAGTCATCACTTAAAATAGCTTTGTAAGTTAACTTTAGCCCTTGATTGGTCGCTACTGTTTTACATAGACTATCAGCTTGAGTTAAAGAACCTAACTCATCAGGATAGTACAAAGTCGAAGTAATAAAAACTCGGTGATCACTTGTCGAAATGCCATCAACGAGGTCTGTTCCAGGATTGCCACAACTCACCAATACAAACAAATATAAAACATACAAATACTTCTGCATGCTAAAATTATAAAGAATTACATTTAATTAATCTAGTGCTGTTTCTTCTTCGTAATAAATATTAACACTTCTTA
>CAYFHZ010000339.1:0-4341 GCA_964342535.1 uncultured Bacteriovoracaceae bacterium
AGGTAAAATTTACTTTTTAAAGGCTTACTTAGACATCCATCATAAGGAAATAATAGGCTGCCCCTGCCCCAGCAAGTAATAATAGTATGATTAAAGGAAGTGATGAGCTTTTTTTCTCCTGAGGAGCTGGTTTTTTAGCAACTTTTTTAACAACCTTTTTAGTTCCAGTTCCTTTTTTATTTAGCTGGATATTGGTATTGGTTCCTTGTGTTTTTTTGGAAACTTTTTTCCCTGGAGATGCTTTAATACCACCAACTGGTGGCGGTGCTCCTCCACTTGCTTTTAATTGACTAATATTAACACCTGTACGAGTTCCCCCAGATTTAATCGCTTTTTTTACTGCAGACTCTTGCTCTCCGGTATTGTATAAATCATGGGCTTTCTTATCTAGAACCCTAGAAGCTCCTGCTTTAGCAGTGGCTTCACCACTATGTTGTTTCTTAACTAAATCATCGGTAATGATTTGAGAAACATTGATCCCATCTTCTGGTTCTTCTAGTTTTAAAACTTCATATAATGTCTTGTTGATTTCTCTCATATTTCTATTATACTGTTATTATATATGAAAACAAATTATAAATTTTATAAAGACCACAAATTTTTGATCGTAGATGATGATGATAGACTTAGAGAGCAGGCCATTGGAGTTCTTGTTGACTTAGGTTTTGATCCCAAAGCGATGCTATCAGCAGAAAATGGCAAAAAGGCCCTTGAAATAGTTCAGTCTGGAAAAGAAGTTGAATTCTTTATTGTGGATCTCGTTATGCCTGAAATGAATGGTATTGATTTTTTAAAGGCTGTTTCTAAATTAGAAAATCACAAAAACACACCAAAACTAGTTTTATCTAGTGAGTCAGATTCAAATATTATTTTAAATGCCGTTGCTGCAGGGGCCAATAGTTACCTAAATAAACCTTGTGAAAAGTTTATGCTAGCAAAAAAATTATTTGAATGTGTTAGTGAGTAAATTTCTCTTATTTTTTTTTATAATCTCAACAAAAACCTTTGCTAACTATAGTGAAGTTGAATTTAAAAATGACCTTTTATCTCCATACAAAAACAATAAGTCTCAACAAATATTTATTTGGGGATCTTCTATAACTCTTGCGCTTATTGCTTCAAGATCTATTTGGGATAAAGTCCAACAAGATATTCATGAAAGAGATGACTTAGGTGAACTTTCACCTGTTGGAGATTATGCTGGCCAAATGATACCCAATATTTTTTATATCTCTTATCAGTATTTTGCAGATGATTACCGTCGCAGTAAATTAATGTTCAAAGCTTCTTTATTTGCGGGTGGAACGACTTTTTTTTTAAAAAGACTATTTAATGAAAAAAGACCGAGTTCTAGTGATCGGTTATCATTTCCTTCAGGTCATAGCACTACAGCTTTTGCCTTTGCAGGTGTTATTGCGCGAGAACATAAAGAGTGGAAATATCCGGCTTTTGCTCTCGCTGCCCTAGTTGGTTATTCAAGAATGAATGATAATGCCCATTATCTACATGATGTTACTATGGGAGCGACAATTGGACTTGCTTATGCTTATGGGCTTGAAGAAGAAAGTAATATATATCCTATTGTTGGAAAAAATTTATTTGGTCTTCAGTATATAAATAGGTTTTAAAAAGTATAAGCTAATTTAGCAATGATCATTGTTAGTTGAAATGTATTAGATTGTTGCTTTCTTACCAGGTCTGTATAAAAAATCTTATATCCTTGGGCCATATAGTCATATTCAATTTGATCTACTTGCTCAATATCTATATTATCCACAACTAGTTTAAAAGCACTGTAAGACTGATGAATTGCATATTCTTCATATAAATTGAGATCTAGTGGGATCTTAGATACTTTATTCATCCATTACTTTATATTCTGCATCTATAATATCATCAGAATCACGATGTTTAGGTTTTTTCTGTGTGTGATGAACACTAGCAGGTGGGGTCAATTTATTGAGTACAAATCGAACAGTAAAAAAGATTCCTATTATATAAAAAAGCTTAACTATCATACTGAAAAATTACCCCTTTTCTTACTTTATTTAAAGGTCTTTTAGTAAATTATCAGCTTTTTCATTCATTTTAGCTTCTTTTTGAGCTTTTTCCTTTTCAATTTCAGCAAGCCGATCTGTAATTTGTTGCTGTTGATCTTGCAGATAGTCTTTTTTAAGCTTTTCTATCTCTTCTGCATCTTTAGCTTTCGCCAAATCGAGATCACGGAAAAAAACTGAATTAATAAATCTTCTTAATGCTTGCCGTTCAATTTCACCTATACCATGAATAATACCATAATACTTTGACTTGATAACAATCCAGTCAGGTTTGGCCGTTACAGTAATAAACATAGGTATTGGGAGATTAACTCGTAAAATTTCTCCAATCTCTAAATCTTGGTCAAAATTGAAATAAATATCATTTTCTGAGCAACCAATGAGTTCAATATCTGTTTCAATTTCTGCATAACTCACATCTGAATTTTTTTGGATATACATTTCATGGGGTTTTGATTCAGGCAATCTTTGTTGAAGCTGATTGTATAGCTTTTGAATAACTTTACTACCCATATCATATGATAACTCTTCTTGGACTGCCAATATACTTGGATACCCTAAAGTTTTTTGTAAGTGCTCAGAAGTATATGAACCAGAATTGAAACATACAAAAGTTGGTAGATTTTCTCCGTATACCTTTTTCAAAACTTTAACTAGGTACTGAAATGAACGAGAGTCATTATAAGTATGAGCAATATCTGCATTGGCCTTAAGAGTTTCTTCATCAATATTTTCAATGTTATAAATAATAATTTGTGGCATAAGCTTTATTATTTCTTCTTCAACTTGATCTAAATAAGGTTGAGATCTTAAGACAAAGGGATATTTATCTGTTTGTGGTTTTAGATCATAAAAAATATGAGTTTTATCAACGATGAGCACTCTTACATTTTTAGGCTGAGAAAATTGAGAATTATCTCTAATCCATTTATCAAGTCTGGCCCTAGATTCTAAAATTCTTTGTTGCCTATCTTGCTTCTTCAGTTCAATTTCTTCAGCTGACATTTCATCAGCAAATTGTAATTGCAAGGGATCTTGATGTGCTAATTGCAAAACTTGGTAATTTTTAAAATTTGAATATACATTTTTATGACCCTGGTCAACACACTTTACAAGACCAGAACCGATAATTTTTGATCTCTCCCAATAACTAAATAGTTTAAAAACATTACTATCTGATAAGTTTCGATTAGACTCAATCTTAAAAAAATCAGAGTTCATCATTGATATTTTAGCCGGGAAATAACTATGAATAGGATCGCGCATCTGAGCAGTTGCAAAACCATGATTTTTAACTTGTTCAGGATAAGCAAGATTAAGCATATGATAAATAAGTGCATCTGTCTCTTGGGATTTAATATGTACAGCTCTTAAATTCGATGCAATCGCCTTAATAAGAATCGACTTATTTTGATTTGGAGAACATAATATAATAATAGGAATATTCTGATAAAAGTTTAATCGACTCCAAATTCGCGCGAGATGTAGATATTCAACCTCCTTATGAGTTAAATCAATTAAAAGAAGTCGGGGCCTTAAATTACTAATTTTAAAAATATAGGATTGAATAATTTGATCTTCTTCAGAAAATTCTTGAATAAATTCAATATTAGAAAATGCTGAGTTTACTTGTATGAAATTTTCTTTTAAATGATTAAAAAATCCAGCATCATCTCCCAAGTATAAAATTTTTGCAGATTGAGAATTTTCATTATTATCAGTCATAGTAAAATTATAACAGGAAAATTCATTTAGAAGAATATTTTTTAAAGCATTCGTTTAAATGATCAAGTTGTTGTTTATACTTATTTTCAAACTTAATTTTCTTCTTAAGTAACTCAATGTTTTGTTGAATATATTTCTGTGATGTGAAACTTTCTGAATTATCAAAAATCTGTGATGGAAAAATTTCTATAGCATCTTTAGAAGTAGATAAGTTGAATTTTCCATAAAAAATTTCATAAAACTGGTTATTTTCAAAAACAAGTTTTTCCTTATGTGCTACAAAATTTTGTGAATTTAAATAAGTTCTTAGTTCGAAAACATTTTTATGTGTTGAAATAATAAAATCTGCATTAGGCTTTTGTTTTTTTAAATGTTCAATCATTTTTATCGCCAAATGTGAGCCGATACCTGCCAATATAAAACAATTTTTTTTGTTATTATCAATTTTGAGATCTAGTACAGATTTAAGATGAATATTATCTCTTGGAATATCCGTACTTAGTATTTCTTTTAATTTCTCAATAATAACTGGTACTTGATCTACAAAATGAACTTCGTA
>CAYFHZ010000340.1:0-4340 GCA_964342535.1 uncultured Bacteriovoracaceae bacterium
TTCTTGGGCACGTGTTATACCTACGATTTCCACCTTGTATTTACCAGCAAGATCCTTTGCTGATCTTTTTGATGTTATTACTTTTTTATAATTAAGCTGTTGTAACTCTTTAATTCTTGTTTCTATCATAGGAACAGATCGAACCTCACCTGTCAGACCAACTTCTCCTACTAAGATAACTTCGTCATTTAGTTTTTTCCCTCGATAAGAGCTTAGAAGTGAAGCAATAATAGCTAAGTCTGACTCTCTAGAAGAAAGTTTAATTCCACCAACTACATTGACATAAATATCGTTAAAGGAAAGAGGTATTTCAAAATATTTATCAATGACGGCAACCAATAACGAAAGCCTATTATTATCTAGCCCTTGAGTTGTTCTTCGGCCATTACCAAATTTATTTTCTACAACCAAGGCTTGAATTTCTACAAATATGGGTCTTGATCCTTCCAAGATACATGTGAGAGATCTTCCATATGCATCCTTTAATGAGCTTTCTAGAAAATATTGTGATGGGTTTTGAACTTCTTTTAAGCCTGTTTCTACCATCTCAAAAATACCTACTTCATTTGTATTACCAAACCTATTCTTGATAACTCTTAACATTCGATATTGACCGAATTGATCTCCTTCAAAATAGATTACTGTGTCTACCATATGCTCAAGAACTTTAGGTCCAGCAATAGATCCTTCTTTTGTAACATGTCCAACAACAAAACAAGTTAAGTCATTTGCCTTTGCATAATTCATTAATTCATATGTAACTTCTCTAATTTGTGAAACAGTTCCCGCCGCACTCTGAATTTCACTAGAAACTGTAGTTTGTATCGAGTCAAGTACGAGAAATGAGGGTTTTAATTTTTTTACATGTTCTAGAATATCCTGCCAGCAAGTTTCATTTAAAATATAAAAATTGCCATCATTAATTCCCATTCGCTTTGAGCGTTGAGCAACTTGTGAGTTTGACTCCTCTCCCGATACATAGAGAACATTTGCCTCTTTATATTTATTCGTAAGGCTTCTACATACTTCCATTAATAATGTAGATTTACCAATACCAGGCTCGCCCCCTAAAAGTGTTATTGAACCCTTAGTTACCCCGTGCCCAAGAACACGATCGAATTCACCTATTTTTGTTTCATATCTTTCATAAGAAATTGCTTCAACTTCTGAGATTTTTTTCGGAGTATCTTTTTCACCAGATTGTCGCCTATTTACTACTGACCTTTGCTTTACTTCTTTTTCAACCAGTTCTTCTTCAAAAGTATTCCACTCACCACAATCAGGACAACGTCCCAGCCATTTTGCAGTTGTAAACCCACACTCGATACATGAAAATTTTGTTTTTTGCTTGGCCATTATCTTCCTATCATCTTTAGAAATACTGTTTCATTTATGATTTTTGTATTTAACTCTTTGGCTTTTTTAAATTTTGACGATGAGCTTTCTACATCGTTTGTTAAAAGATAATTTGTTTCTTTGGAAACTGATGATTGAACAATTCCACCATTTTCTTTTACCAATTTTTGTAACTCAGATCTTTTCATTGATAAAGTACCAGTAATACAAAATTTAAGTCCTGATATTTCTGAATCATGAACTTCAACTGCAATCTTCTTATCAAATTTAAACCCACAAGCTACTAATTTTTCTACAAGCTCACTCTTTGATTGTAATGAATTTACAAATTCTGTTGCAGATTTTTCAGCAAACGATTCAACAGTCTCTAGCTGACTCACTCGCATATTCATGACTTTATCGAGGGTATCATAACCAGCTTGAACTACTTTCTCACATTTATTATAAGCGCCACCATTGATTCCAAGTGATGATAAAAATGTTGTAAGGTCAGTATTTTTTGATTTTTCGATACTTCCTAATAATTTATCAGCAAGTTTATCTTTTACTTTATCCATAGATAAAAGCTGATCTCGGGTTAACTTATATAAAGATGATATATCAGTAATAAAACCAAGTTTAATCATCTCTTCTAACCTTTTAGAACTTAAATCATCTATTCCAATTTTTTTTATAAAATTTAAAATTTCATCTTTGATTTTATCCGGACATAAGTCATTAACACATTTCAGGCGTATATCATCCTCAATTATTTTTTCAGAGCAACTTGGACATTTTTCAGGAACAATAAATTCATTAAGAGAAGGAGAAATTACTGTTAAAAACTTTGGAATGACTTCTCCTGATCGTACTATTTCAATACGATCTCCAATTTTTAAATTATTCTGTTTTACCATTCCAAAGTTATGAAGTGTAACTCTAGATACGACTGCTCCACTTAGCTCAACAGGTTCTACATTCGCAACTGGAGTAAGAATTCCATTACGAGAAACCTGCCAAACAATTTCATTTATCATTGTTTCTTTAGTTTCACCTTGAAATTTAAATGCCAATTTATATCTTGGATGATGTGCTGTCTCTCCAAGTTCTTTATGTAGTTTTAACTCGTTAAAGCTTAAAACTAATCCATCAATAAGATAGTCTCCATTAGTCATAAACTCTTTCGTTTCATCAAGTCTTCTTTCAAAATCATTCTTGGTTTTATTAAGAAAAAACTCAGGTGTTTCAAAACCTAATTCTTGAAGCTTTAAAAATTTTTCATTTTCAGTTTTTAGCTCAACACTATTTGATATCAATTCAAATGCCTGAAAATTTAAATACTCACTCAGATCAATATTCTCTTTTCTGCCTAAAAGGCCTGCAACAATATTTCTTTGAGAACTTGGTTTCTCTAGTCCCCTCTCAATCATCACTGAGCTTAATTTCACAAATCGAGATTCAATACAATACACTTCACCTCTAACTTCTATATCTATTGGTTGAGAAAGTTTTTTTGGTACATGAGGAATAAATAATATTTTAGAAGTTATATTCTCGCCAAATTTACCATCACCTCGTGTTTTAGCTAATTCTAAAAGTCCTTTCTTATATATAAGGGAACAACTCGAACCATCTAATTTAAATGTGCTCAGAACTTCCTTTCCTTCAGACCATTTCAAAATATCTTCAAACTTATATGTCTTATTTAAAGATAGCATTTTCTTATCATGCTCAATTTTTTCGCCTGAAAATTGTGTGGATCCGACCATTTCCAAAACGGGATTATCTGGATCTAATTTTTTTAATTCTTCTTCAATAGAGTCATATTCAAAATCAGATATTTCTGGCTTACCTTGGTAATATAGATTTTTATTTTTTATTATTTTAAATTCTAATTCTTTAACTTTATCCATAAATACTAACTCCAATCATCTCCCAATATGTTGTCGCAAGTAAAAGTGTTGCACCAAAATTAAGACCAGCACTTAATACGATACCAAAAAAAATAGGGCCATACTTAAGGCTTTTTCCTTTAGAACTAAGAATTTGAACAATGGGATAACTTAATAATAAAAGGCTAAATTGAGTAATTGGAACTGCTGAATAGCCAAAACTTGTCATTACGGTGGCCTCTGATGTGAATATGGCCAAGTGGTTGACTACAAAAAAACTTAATATTGTAATTATGAACGTTGTCAGAATAAATACACTCAAATCACTTCTCGTATATGCCTGTTTTCTATGAACATAAACATACATTCCAATAGTAATAATACTTATTAAAATATAAGCTATTCCTATTATAGCTATTATCATTCCCATCATAAATCCTTGTTTTAACGATAAATCTAAATATCATAAAAACCATGATTTGACGATATATAGAATTATAAGTGATTGCTAAGCATCCTATTGAAGAAAATTATATCTTATTTTTTTTGAAGAAGTCTTGAAGTTTGAAACCCTAAATGAGCCGCCCATTTCATAGCTTGGTAAGGTCTTGAATTCTTTTTAATCTCAACACACTTTTGAATAGTTACCTTAAGAGGTGTTATTTTTCTAACAGACTATGTAAATTGCTCTAAGTAAAAGAACCTGATCATTGAACCTGCGATAATCAATTCAAACGATCAATATTAAAGATTAATTAAATGAATGGAGAAAATTATGAAAAGATTATTATTAAGCTTAACTTTTTTAACACTTATGCCATCCTTTGCTCAAGCAAATTCAACTTTTTTTAATGTATGCTATTGTGAGTATCAAGGGGTTGCTGGTGGCAATACTGAAGTTAGAATGTATGGTATGTTACCTACAGACGGTGATGTTAAAATTAAAAAATTGGGTGTTGGATATAGTGAAGGGCGTAATCTTGCCGACGCGGAAAACTTTTGTAAAATAATGTTTAAACCACTCGTCATGAATAACGTGTGTCCAAACCTAGAATAAATCCACTTGTAAAATAGACTAAGTCTGGGCGAAAAGGCTCAGACTTAATATGTAAA
>CAYFHZ010000341.1:0-4336 GCA_964342535.1 uncultured Bacteriovoracaceae bacterium
AAGAAAAGCAGAAGGACAATTTGCAAATGTAGAAATCGTTGCTGTAAACAATCCTGGTAATATTAATGAGTCTGCTCATTTACTAAAATATGACTCACTTCATGGTAAATTTCCTGGAGATATCTCAGTTGAAGGAACTAAGCTTACTTGTGGCACTTCTACACTTGAATACTTTGCCTTAAGGGATCCATCTGAAATTGATTGGTCATCTCAAAATGTTGATATTGTTATTGATGCAACTGGTGTTTTTAAAGATAAAGCCGGACTAGGTAAACACCTACGTGGAACAGTAAAAAAAGTTATCATGTGTGCTCCTGGAAAAGATTTAGATGGAACTTTTGTATTTGGTATTAATCACACTGATTACAATACAGCTGAACATCATATTGTTTCTAATGCAAGTTGTACTACAAACTGTCTAGCTCCTATCGCTAAAGTTTTAAATGATTCTTTTGGAATCGTTCAAGGATTTATGACAACTGTTCATGCATATACAGGTGATCAAAATATTCTTGATGCTTCTCACTCTGATCCAAGAAGAGCTAGAGCAGCTGCAATGAGCATGGTTCCGACTTCAACAGGTGCAGCAAAAGCCGTTGGTTTAGTACTTCCAGAGTTAAAAGGAAAACTTGATGGTTATGCAGTAAGAGTTCCAACTCCAGATGTATCAATGGTTGACTTAACAGTTACTCTATCTAAGGAAGTTACTGTTGATGCTATAAATTCTGCAATGAAAGAAGCAAGCCAAACTACTTTAAAAGGTGTTTTAGGATATACAGATGAACCACTCGTTTCTGTCGATTTTATGGGGAATCCAAATTCTTCAATTTTTGATTCACTTCTAACCAATGTTATTGGTAATCAAGCAAAAATTGTTTCTTGGTATGATAATGAAGTTGGTTTTTCAAATAGAGTTATTAATCTTGCTCACCACATTGGTACACAACTTTAATTAGGAATATTCATGGCCTTACAATCAATTGAAAATGCAGAAATAGAAGGAAAAAAAGTTCTCGCTAGATTTGACTTTAATGTCCCACTTAAAAATGGAGAGATTACTGATACCTCTAGAGTTGACTTGGCCATACCGACTATCAAATATTTACTTTCTCATGGTGCCTCAAAGCTTGTTCTTATGAGCCACCATGGTAGACCTAAAGGTGAAGTTAACCTTGATTACTCTCTTGAACCAGTCGCTGACTATTTAGCTGACAAGCTTGGAGAAGAAATTATTTTAACTGAATCTGCAGTTGATTGTGGGGTCAAAGAACTTCTTCAATTGAAGTCGACTAAGATTGTTCTTCTTCAAAATTTACGTTTTAACAAAGAAGAGGAAGCTAACGCTAAAGAATTTGCTCAAAAACTATCTGAGTATGGAGACATTTACATTAATGATGCCTTTGGAGCTGCTCACAGAAAGCATGCATCTGTTCATGCTATCAATGCTTTTTTCAAAGGTCATGCATATGCAGGTCTTTTATTAAAAAAAGAAATAGATTCTCTCAATAAAGTTCTACATACTCCGGCGAAACCATTTGTTGCCGTTGTAGGAGGAGCTAAAGTTTCTGATAAGATCAAAACGATTGAAAAGCTTTTAGTTTCAGTGGATAAGCTTATTATTGGTGGAGCTATGGCCTACCCATTTTTAAAAGCAAAAGGAACTCAAATTGGTAAATCTCTTTGTTCTGATGAAGATGTTAAACTCGCACAGGGAATTTTAAAAGCCGATAAAGGAAGTAAAATTCTACTACCTGTTGATCATCTTGCGGCAGAAGAATTTGGTGGAAAACCTCATGAAACATCTACTGTAAAAATCGATGAAAATGAAATGGGCTTAGATATTGGTCCAAATACTATTAGCTTATATTCACAAAACTTAAAATCGGCCAAAACAGTTTTATGGAACGGTCCAATGGGTGCTTTTGAAAACCCTGACTATGCAAAAGGAACATTTGCACTTTGTGAGATAATTGCTGGTCTTCAAGACGCATTTACACTTGTTGGCGGTGGTGATTCTGTAAGCGCTGCTAATAAGTCCGGGTTTGCCGAGAAATTTTCTCATATCTCAACTGGTGGTGGTGCCAGTCTAGAGTATATTGAAAAAGGTGAACTTCCAGGAGTACAAGCTTTAAAATTCGGAGTTTAATAATGGCAAAAAACTATATGATAGGTAATTGGAAAATGAATCAAACTCTTAGTGAGATTGAAACTTTTTTCGCAAATTTAAATCTTTCTAATAATCAAAATAATTTTTGGATTGCTCCTCAAATTCTACACCTAGGTTATGCAAAAAACCTAGCAGAGAAAGCAGGAGTCCTTATAGGTTCACAAAATTGCTCTGAAAATAGCTATGGAGCTTATACAGGAGAAACGAGTCCTGATTCCCTTATGGAGATGGGTGTACACTTTACTCTTTTAGGTCATAGTGAAAGAAGAAGCTATTATGGTGAAACGGATAAGCTCATCAATTCCAAAACAAAAACTGCGATCGAAAAAGGACTTGTTCCTGTCGTATGCGTTGGAGAAACTTTAGAAGAACGTGAAGCTGAAAAAACCATGGAAGTTGTTCTTCACCAAGTAAAAGAGGCCATGAGTGATGTAGAACTCAATAATGAATCTGAACTTATTATTGCTTATGAGCCAGTTTGGGCAATAGGAACTGGTAAAACAGCTACTCCAGATCAAGCTGAAGCAGTTCATACTGAGATTCGTAAACTTTTAATTGAACTTTATGGAGATCTGGGACAAGATATCAGTATTTTATATGGGGGAAGTGTTAAACCAGAAAACGTACAGGAACTCCTATCAAAACCTAATATTAATGGTGGACTTGTAGGTGGTGCAAGTCTCAAAGCAGAAAGTTTTTCACAACTGTGCGATGCGTGCTAGATAAGTATTCACAAATGCGTAAAACTTTGGTAAATATTTCTGAATAATTTTTAAAAAGGCTTAAAATGATCACTAGTTTAATAATTTTTCACGTTATCGTATGTATTCTTTTATCAATTGTTGTTTTAGTACAGTTTGGTAAAGGAGCTGAAGCAGGAGCAATGATGGGCTCTGGAGCCTCTCAAGCAATCTTTACAACTTCTGCCAAGGGAAATTTCTTTACTAAAATGACTACTGTGCTAGCTATACTTTTTATGGTTAACTCTGTGGCCCTAACGGTACTAAAGTCAAAAGAAACAAGTACTTCTATTTTTGATGATGAAGCACCAGTTGCTGCACCATTGAACTCAGATGCTACAAAGTCACCTGAAACGGTAACTCCAGAGGCTACTGCACCTCAAGCAAAAGAAGAAACAAAAGCTCAAAAAACAGAAACTAAATAAGTAATTACAATAACTTGAGCCTTATCTATATGATAAGGCTTTTTTTTCTGTAGAATTGACATGATGCATTGCAATTAAGCTGAATTTATACCATAGTCCTTAATATTCTAAGGGGGCTTTTTAATGAAGTTATACTTTGCGTTGATGGCAATATTTCTTTCATTCAAATTATTTGCAAGTTTTGAATATTCATCAAAATTAAATGGCCATGGAGAAATGGAGCTTGATTTAGACTTTAGCTACAAATCACAAAAACCTTTAAGTGATATATTAAATGATTATCTTTTTAATAAGGACTTTCAGTCTGCTCTTAACCCCAACTATATTTCAACTATAGTGTATGATCAGGACACTAATACACTTATTAGTAAGATTGAGGCCAACAAGAAATATAATTTAAGAGTTGAAACGACTGGAGAAAAATTTAAATTCAAAGCCACAATTGTACAAAATTGTGAGTTAGAAATTATAGATAATTTATACCTCAATTTTGAATGTAGGGCGGATACATTTAGTCCCAAGAAAAAAGCGACAGGTTCTGTATTCTATAAATTTGAAAATGAATTAGAATGTAAACGAGAAGGTACAGAAATGAAATGTCATTCCTACTCGAGAGGGTTTATGAAAAAGATTTCTAAGCTTTTCATCACCTTTAAAGAAAAAGACGAGGCTGCAATATCTGGTCTTTGCCGTAATTTAAATGACTACTACTATCTTTATAAAGCTCTTAAAAATAGTAATTTAACAAATAAAACTATTCTTACAAGTACAAACAAGGATTCATTCTTCAAAAATAAAATTTATCCAGTCAGAAAATATCTTTATCAACAACTGGATGATGGCGAACTACTGATTCCTGTCTATATTTCACAGGAAACAGTATTTTGAATTTAAAATTATTTATCACTATATTTATATTTTATAGCGGGATTGTATATGGATCTGATAGTAGTGTTTGTCAAAATATCAACAAAGACTGGACGCTAGGTGAATTTTATAAGCAA
>CAYFHZ010000342.1:0-4334 GCA_964342535.1 uncultured Bacteriovoracaceae bacterium
AAATTCTCCATTGCTGAACCAATTGAAACTCCTTTTTGCATTGCAAGTTCATTATTTATTTCAATTCGATACTGAGGAAAATTAGCCGAGAAAAAAGTAAAAATCCCTGTTAACTCACTTCTTTTGCGTAGTTCACTCATGAATTTTTGATTAATCTTATTTAGTTTTTGGTAATCAGTTGTTGTTGTTTTATTTAAGAGTCTAAAGGCAATCCCTCCAGCTGCCCCATAGCCAGGAACTGCGGGTGGTTCAAAGAACTCTACAACAACTCCAATATCCTTAACTTTCTCTTCAAGTTCCTCAATAATCTCATGTACATTTTCTTTACGATGAGACCAATCTTCCAAATTTATCAGACAAGTACCGGCGTTTGATCCCCGCCCTTCTGTTAAAATTTCGTATCCTGCTAGACTAGATACCGATTCAATCCCAGGTATTTCCTCTGCAATTTTTTGCAATTTTCTTGCTGCTGCATTAGTCGCTTCGAGTGTCGACCCCGGTGGAGTTTGAACAATGGCATATATCATCGATTGATCTTCATTTGGAATAAATCCAGAAGGTACAATTTTAGTGAGTCCATATGTCGCTAATAGAAAAACGAATAGAGCACCTAAGGTTACAACTTTTTTATCAACTATTTTTCTCAGAACAAATACATATTTATTTGTGAGAATCTCAAATTGATCATTAAACTTATGTAAAGATTTATTCAAGAGATTGTCTTTAACTTGCGCATTTGGATCATGTTTTTTAAGAATCATCGCACTTAATACAGGAGTTAAAGTAAGAGCAACTAGGCCAGACAAAATAATGGATGTTGCCATTGTTATACTAAATTGACGATAGAACACTCCAACTGGTCCAACCATAAATGCAACAGGTACAAAAACAGCTGTCATGAGTAGTGTAATCGCTATAACTGCACCACTAATTTCTCCTAAAACCTCTTGAACTGCTTTATATGGAGATAAATGTTTTTCTGACATTTTGGCATGCACAGCTTCAACAACAACGATAGCATCATCAACAACAATACCAATCGCTAGTACCAATGCAAAAAGAGTGATCATATTAATGGTTATTCCAAATAAATGCATAAAAATAAATGCACCAATAAGCGATACAGGAACCGCAATTGTTGGAATGAGTGTTGAGCGCCAATCTCCTAAGAAAACAAAAACAACTAATGCTACTAATACAAATGCTTCAAAGAGTGTATGGACAACTTTGTCAATTGAAGCGTCAAGAAAGCGAGAGACATCGTAACTAATCTTGTAATCCATTCCACTAGGAAAAAAAGGTTTTAACTCTTCAAGTTTTAATTTAACCTGTTCGATAACTTCATTAGCATTACTACCATATGTTTGCTTTAGAGTTATGGCCGCAGATGGATGTCCATCAACATTTGAATAAATATCATAAAACTCACTATCTAATTCAACTTTAGCTAAATTCTTCAAGTAAAGAACTTCACCGTCAGGATTTTCTTTTATGATAATATTCTCATATTCTTCTGGTTTGTTATACCTACCTCTATAAACAAGAACATATTCTAGTGATTGAGCAACTTTTCCAGAGCTTCGTCCAATTCGACCAGGGCGCCCGATAATACTTTGCTCATCAATCGCTTTCATGACCTCATCCGTAGAAACATTATACGCACGCATTCGATCTGGGTTTAACCAGATCCTCATAGCATATTGTCTTGATCCTAAAATTTGAGCTCTAGCAATTCCTTTGACTCTTTTAATCTCAGGTAAGAGATTTATATTGGCATAATTATAGAGAAACTTTTCATCAGCATCTTTATCTGTACTAAATAAATTTACGTACATAAGCATACTAGGCTGAACTCTTTGAACGATAACCCCTTCAAGCTGAACAAGCTGTGGAAGTTTATTCATAACTTGGTCAACACGATTCTTTACGTTGACAACAGCTTTGTTAGGATCTGTGCCTAACTCAAACAGAACTTGAATTGTTGCTTCCCCTGCACTTGTAGCGTCAGAAACCATATATCTCATACCCTGAACACCATTAATCGCTCGCTCTAGGGGAATAAGCGTAGACCTAACAAGTACGTCTGCGCTTGCCCCTGGATAAGCGATTGAAATCATCACACGGGGAGGTGCGATTTCTGGGAATTGAGAAACAGGTAAATTCATAATTGAAAGTACCCCTAAAAAAACTATGACCAGTGAAATAATTATCGCTAACACTGGTCTATGTATAAATTTTTGAAACATACATTAACCTTTTGTTAGTATTAATTACTCAACTGAAAGTTCTAAACTCGCAATAACTGTTTTTTCATTCTGAACTTCAAACTCAATTTTTTTATCAACTTCAACCTTTCCTAATCCATCAATAAGAATATGGTCTGATTCAGAAATTCCACTCTTAACGACAAAAAGATTTGGTGTTTCTAGTGAAATTTCAATTTGTTTAGAATGTACAACATGATTCTCATCTACTGTGTATACGAATTTTTTATCAAGAATTTCAAAAGTTGCCTTCTGTGGAATAACCAATGCATTGTGATGTATATCACCTAAAATGATATTACCTGTCTGACCATGTCTTAATAATTTATTTTGATTTTCAAACGATGCCCTAAATGCGACATTACCTGTTTCATTGTTAAAATCTGCCTCTATGGTATCTATCTTACCTGGTTGATCAAATATCATACCATTTGCAAGCTTTAATGAAACAGTTGTCTCTTTATCACTTTTTATATTTTTCATGTAATTTAAATAATCTGCTTCAGAAACATTAAAATAGACCCACATTTTACTAATATCTGAAATAGTTGTAAGTAACTCTCCTTCCTCTAATAAACTACCTAAACGAACCTCAAATCGGCCTACAATACCATCAAAAGGTGCTTTAATCGTCATAAAATCAAGATGTGATTTAGCAAGGGCCAACTCTGCTGTTGCTTTTTCAAGTTTCGCTTTCGCTAAGTAATATTCATTTTTTGATACGACTTTTTGCTTATAAAGTCTTTTTGTATTATTAAATTCTAACTGAACAATATCAAACTCTGCTTTTGTTTTCTCATATTCAGCCTGGATAAGTAACGGTCTCATCTGAAATAAGTTGTCTCCTGCTTGAACAGTATTTCCTTCATCCTTTAACATTTTCTCAAGATAACCTCTTTCAAATGTTCTAATCTCAATATGCTGATGCCCTTGGATTTGAGCTACATATTCTCTTTCATATTTTACGTCTTGTCGCCAAGGGTTCGCTACATGATACTTACCACCTTCCCCATGATGATCACCATGATCACATGATATTAAAAATACTGTTGCGAATAGAATCGCAAGAAATTTTAATTTCTTCATTTAAATCTCCTTCAGAAATTCTTCTCATCAATGTTTAAAAAACATTAATGAATAAAATAAATGTGAATAACTAGAAATTTATTGAAGCGGTGGTGAATTTGGAGAATATTCTAAGACTAAGTATTTTCGAATAAAATCATTTACTTTTAGAAATAAATCTAAACAGAATTTAACAAGTGAAATTTTTTTAATTATTAAAAAAGGAACAAGTTGAAAAAAAAGGAAAATCAGACTGAGTTTTTTAACAGCTTCATCTATTTCAGATTCTGTAGTTTCTGATTCCTGATATAAGCTTTTTTCCTCATATTTAACTATTTTGCGTGGTCCTAAATTACCCAGACATACAAACATAAAAAGAAATAGAGGAATAAAAAACTTCATAAACATTAACTTAAAATACCATAGGTCACGATTAAAATAAATATCAGAATATTTCCCTATATAATTTTAGTCAATTATATACTAAGCACATGAATTTTGGTTTAAAAGATTGACGATTTTTCTAGAACTCATTAGTATAGTCAAATCTCAACTTATCATAAAGCTTATTTTCAGAGGCACATGATATGTCTGGATAGTAATGGCCCGGTGGTGGAATGGTAGACACAGCGGATTCAAAATCCGCCGGTAGCAATACTGTGCGAGTTCAAGTCTCGCCCGGGCCACCATCTTCTAATAACCACAACTAAAACTATAAAGGTCAAGAGAAAGTTAATCATCTTAAATACTGATCTAGATTCCACCTAAACTTTCTTAAACAAAAGAATATTCCATAAGAATCACTTTTCTGAGATGATATTGAGGATTTTCTATTGGCAGCTTTGATCAACTCAACCAACTCAGAAATTTTTATTTTAATTTTCCCTAAATCATCTTGAGAGTAATCATGTAAATAAAAAGAACTATTTACATCACTTCTACCATCTATAAAGGGATCTAGAAACTTGATGGTGGGCGATTCTTGAAGAAGCCCAACAGAAAATC
>CAYFHZ010000343.1:0-4323 GCA_964342535.1 uncultured Bacteriovoracaceae bacterium
GTGTCTTGTTATGTTTATTGGGGCCAGTCCAGGTTCTACTGGTGGGGGAATTAAAACTACGACTTTTGCAGTTTTATTTCAATCAGTTAAAGCAACTTTAAGAGGAAGAGATCGAGTTGAATTTTTTGATCGCACAGTACCGAATCTAACTGTCGTGCGTGCAGTTGCTATTATTGTGATCTCATTAATAATAGTAAGTTTTTTTATTTTATTGATGATGAGATTAGAACCAGAACATGATTTTTTATCTTTGTTCTTTGAAGTCGTCAGTGCATTTGCAACAGTTGGCTTGTCTTTAGGAATCACTCCGTACTTATCAGTAGGAGGAAAGCTTGCTCTGGTCATTTTGATGTTTATTGGAAGAGTTGGTCCACTTACACTTGCACTTGCACTAGGACAGAAGAAAAAAGATTTAGGTAATAATATAGAGTATCCTGAAGGCAGGATAATGATAGGATAGGTTTATGATTGTAACTGTAATTGGACTTGGGACTTTTGGAGCGAAAACAGCAACAAGGCTTTTTGAAAAAGGTGCTGAAGTTATTGCCATTGATTATGACTCTGAATTAGTTGAAAAGATTAAAGATAGAGTAACTCATGCAATTTGTATTGATGTCACTGAAGAAAAATCTGTTAGGGCCACTAATATTTCAGATGTTGATGTCGCGATTGTGGCCATCGGGGATAATATTGAGATGAGTATTCTCGCAGTGGCCATGCTTAGAAAACTTGGGGTCGGTAAGATTATTGCGAGGGCGACAAATAAACTTCATGAACACGTTCTTAAAGAGATTGGCGCTTCAGAGATCTTAAAAGTAGAGGAAGAGATGGGGGAGATTGTAGCTTCTAAAATTGTAGCTCCTCACGTTTTACAACGTTACAACTTTGCAGCTGGATACTCTATTGTTGAACTAAAACTCGGAAAAAAATATGAAGGTAAAACTCTAGTTGAAAGTCAGATTAGGCAAAACTACTCTTTAAATATAGTTGCTCTACAAAAAAGAGTACCTTATATAACAGAAGAAGGTAAGTCTGCATTTAGGGTTGAGATTAACGATAGTCCACTACCAATGGATATTATCGAATCAGATGATATTGTCGTCTTGGTTGGATCAGAGAAAAATTTTAATAAATTATTTGCTGAATTAGCAGATTCATAAAGTGAGTAAAGAATGAATTTATCATTAAAACAAAGAATTGCCGCCAGCTTTGCTATTGCAAATTTGATGGTGCTCTCCATAGGATTTACCGTATTTTATTACTTAGATTCCTTAAATGAACAAATTGAAAGTATTACAACAAATACAAATCAAATTGCGCTTATGACAGACGAAGTACGAATTTCAGCTGTTTCAATTTTAAAAATGCAAAAAAAGATTTTAACTAAAAAAGCGACTGAAGATGATCTGAAAAAACTAAATTCTCTTTGTGATCTTTTTCACTCTCAACTTCAAAATTTAGATAAGTATTATACCGAAGTCCAGATCAAGACCATTATTTCAAAAATGATTGGTTATGTAGACTCCTTGCAAACATTACTAAGTAAAGTCTCTATTTATAACCATCGAGATAATGCTGGGGTTCAAGCTACTGGGGAGCTAGCTGATAAAATTCTTGACTCTTTTTCAGAATTTCAAGACATACAGTATTATCAAAATGAGCAAAGGGATAAGCAATTAAAAGATATTATCGGTGAAACGAGAAGATATATGCTTATTGTTCTTATTATCACTTTTCTTGTGACTATAATTCTAAGTCTTGTTATCCCGGGAAAAATTGCACTTCCATTTAAAAAAATTAACGATGCCGTTAGGGAATTGCAAGAATGTAATTTCGATGTTTCTATTTATTATAATCAAGATGATGAAATCGGTGAACTTGCTCAAGAGCTTAATAAAATGATTATGAATATGAAAGAATTTGAAGAGCTTCGAACTGATAGAATCTCAGTTGAACTTAGAAAATTTGATATACTCGCTAACATGATTAGAAAAAATGTTCTCATCGCTAATGCTAGAGGAGAGTTAATTTATCTTAATAATCAAATGTATACTCTTTTAAATATTGACTCTGATAGTGTCCTTAATAAAAGAATGGAAGATACCCTCATACCTGAATCGATTAAAGAAGCTTATGATTTGGCCCTAAAAAGAAGGTCAAAAATTGAAAATTCTGAAGTTGAAATTTTAGAGAAAAAAATTGTAGAAGAAAAGAATGAAGAAACTGGAGAAATGGAAGAGCATACCCATGAAGAAGTTTTATTTAAAGGGTTTGCAAATGTTATCCCTATTCGAGCGAAAGAGTCAGCACTAGATTATTATCTCATGATCTTGTCTGAAGATATTTTCGCATAGGACGATTTATGATTAAGAATATTCTCATTTCCTCAATCGTTTTTGGCCTATTGGATGCTTTTGCTATGAGTTTATTTATGAAAAAACTTGCATTAAAACATCTTCGCACTCATTTAAGCCTTAATGGTGAAGAGCTTCAAGTTAATATGCTTTTTGCTCTTATCGTCTATATATCGATGGTACTTCTTTCTAGTATCTTTCTTGCTCCCAAGATAATGAATCTTTCAAGTTCTTTATATGTCTGGGGATATGGGTTCTTATTTGGAATCTGCTCTTTTGCTGTATTTGATTTTACAAATGGTGCTCTTTTTAAAGAATATCCACTTACTTTTATGCTTACAGATACCTTATGGGGCGGAGTTCTTTTTTCTACCGCTGCTATTTTCATGTTTAAATTCAAATAACCTGTAAAAAATTCATAGTTTTATATGATTTTTAAAATATTTTCATGTTTACTATTTTTGTAAACACTTTGTTTACAAAAGTATTGAGCTGCATCATGAAAACTTGTATATAGTTTTCATGAATTACGAATCGAATTACTATTCAAAAAAACTGAAAGACGTGCTCTTGCAAAGGCAGCGAGTAAATGCAGGGTATTCTCTTCGAGCGTTTTCTAGAGATATTGGCATGAAGCCTTCAACATTATCACTTGTTTTAAATGAAAAACGTCCTGTTCCCAAAAAAAATATAGATACAATCGTAAATTGCTTAGAGCTTGCTCCTTGGGAAGAAGCTCTTTTTAGAGAAAGTATATCTGCAAAAAAATCGCTTTTAGATAATATTGTAATAAGTGAAGAATTCAAAAATAGGTATATGCTAGATGACTCTAATTATAAAGTCCTAGCTGAGTGGGAGCATTACGGGATTATTACCTTGATTGAAACCAAAGATTTTGAGTCTTCTGTTGAATATATTTCTAAAAAACTTCGTATTTCAAGTGAGCGAGTTGAAGAAGTTTTACAAAATTTAAAAACTTCAGGTCTTATAAAAGTAGATGAAAATGAAAATTTTGTTCTTACTCAAGGGGCCCTCAGAACAACAGAAGATATTTCATCCAAGGCATTAAGAGCTTCTCATAAAGAAACACTCGATATGGGGAAAGAGATTTTAGATAAAGTTGATGTTGATAAACGGGATTACTCATCTATGACGATAGCTGTTGATCCTAGTAAATTACCAGAAGCAAAATCTATAATCAGAGAATTTCGTCAAAAAATGGCATCCTTACTAAAGGACGGCGAAAAAGCAGATGTTTATCAGTTGGCCATACAACTTTATCCATTAACAAATTTAGAAGAATAAGGAATGACAATGAAAAAGTTTTTACTCATTTTAGGGTTAATTAGTATACAAGCACTTGCTGCCAATGAAAAAGGAAATGGTGCATTTATAGAAGATCTTATTGCGGCGGAGCTCAATAGTCGTGTGACTTTAAGTGCTGAAGATTTAGAGAATATAGTAGCTGACAAGGGATATGCCATAAGGAAAAACCTTATTACTCCTTTGTTTAAATACTTTTTTAAACAAGAGCGAAAAAACTTATCAAATGATCTATATTGGTTACAGCAAAGATTATTAAAAGAAAAAGAAGATATACTCTTTGATATAGAACTTTCCTATCTTGAAATTGGTTCTTGTAATGGGCCTACAACTTGTACTGGTGATTATCCTTATGATGTTGTTATTCTTGATAAGTCAGCCATTTTGGAGGGGAGATTTGGTACATCATTTAGCGAACTAATGGGACTTATTTCCCATGAATTTTTACATCACTTCCTATTTGATATTCCAAATCATGATGAGTATTTACTGGCAAGATTTATGAAAGAATCAGTCATAAGTGAAAGTTACCGAGTGCGAACTTTTAAACTTTATGAAATTCGTCACTACTCTAAGAAGCATCGCCGATATGCTGTTCTTTCTGGTCCAAGTTATATAAATCGTTCAATCATGGCATATAATTTTT
>CAYFHZ010000344.1:0-4296 GCA_964342535.1 uncultured Bacteriovoracaceae bacterium
AAAAAAACAAAACAACTACCAGACAGCTATTTTGAAGATCAAGAATTTGTTGTTGATGAGATTGATGAAGAAAAAGTTCTTGGTGTTCTTGGAAAAAATCCATCAGCAGATCAGCTTTTAAAGTTTGAATTATGCACTTATATTGGCAATTATATCAACAACAAAGGTCTAAGTCTTTCAGAAGTTCAAAAGCTTACAGGGATTAATTCTAGTGATGTTAGCCGCATTAAAAACCATCATCTAGAGCGATTTACCATTGATAAGCTTATCAAAATCTATACACTTTTAGATACTCAGCATGGAATCGGAGCCGTTCTTTCTAGTGCTGGAGAAAAGATTAGTAGGATTTCGGCTTAAGGGGGCTCTGATTAAGAAGTTAATCGTTAGCATTAAAACGCCATCAGACTGTTTAAACAGCTTCAAAAACGCCTTAAAAGCCGCTAGAAAAGGCAAGGCAAGTGAGCATTATGAAATAGCCTTTGATAATAAAAAAGACTTCGCTAAATTTATTAAGAACATTGATCTTTTAATGACAATACAATCTTTAAAGCCAACTTCTATCTATGAACTTGCTAAGCTTTTGGGTAAAGACCAATCAAACATCAATAAAACAATCGCTTTTTTTGAGGCCTACGGAATTGTAAGGGTCAAAGAGTCTAAGAAAAATAATAGAACCGTAAAAAAGCCTGTCGTTGATTATCAGAAGATAGAATTTGATCTTGAAGCTGCGTAGAAAATGGTTTTAAAGAAACTCATTATCGTTTTAAGCTGATAATAATTATCACTTACAATCATCGTAACCCACCTAAATTACAAAAGAATTTTGTGATTGTCTATTCTCTATACAGTCAATTGTAACCTTTTCAAAATTACTGATTCTGATCATAAAAGCTGGGATAATCAATTCAATTATTAATTATTAACCATTAGTTTTTATCTCTAGTAGTTGTATCTGGAAAATTATTAGTTTTCTCAATAATCCAGTCAATTAAAACTCTCGTTTTTTCTGGGAGATGCATTTTTGAAGAATAAACAATGAATAGTTCTGGATGAGATAAAACTTCTAATTTTGGTTCAATTTCAACAATAGAGCCTTCTTCTAGTTCATTCTTCACAAGAAAAGTCGGTAAAAAACCTATCCCATAACCTTGCTTGATCAAACATTTCATTGCAGTTAAATTGTTAACTTTAATCGAAGAGATATGTTTGGGAATAATTTTATAATTACAATTTTTAGATTGAAACTTAATAGTTTGATTTCTAGACTGAGAATCTCGTGGTTGAAATATGACCCAAGGGTATTCTTCAAGTACTGATACTTCTATTTTTCTTAACTCAGGTTTTAATAAATCTGGTGATGCATAGGCAAGAAATTTTGAAGAATTAATTTTCCTAAAGATCAAGGAGGATTCAGATGGTTTTCCAGATCTAATAACTAGGTCTAGTCGATTTTCTGCTAAATTTCTTCTTTCTCCTGAAAAGTCCCAATCAATACTTATGTTTGGATATTCATCAATAAAGCCTGGTAAAATATTTTCTAGCAAGTAATGCCCAAACTCCACAGGTGTTGAAACTCGAATTGTTCCGTTGGGCTTGGAATTATTTGATTTATTTGCATTAACCGCATTCTCGAGTATTTGAATCCCCTCTTTAAGCTCATTGAAAAGGGCAAGGCCTTCGTCGGTCATTCCAACCTTTCGAGTTGTCCTATGAAATAGCCTAAGGTTCAATTGGGCCTCAAGTTCCACAATTTTTCTACTTAAAAGTGACTTTTGAATAGATAGTTCTCTAGCTGCACGAGAGAAGTTGAGTGTTTCTGAAACCTTACAAAAGTATTTAAGGGATTGGTAGTCAATATTCATTGTTGCATTATAAGAAAAATATAATTCTAAATCAAGTAATTATCTTACCTGTGAAACAATTTATACTCTATATAAAATTGTGAGGTAATTGTATGGAAAATGATATTACATGGGGAGAAGTGTGTATTGCTAAAGAAGCAAAGAAGGGAATTGGGTTTCGAGCTTACCGGCACAACCCTAAGCTTCCCAATGGATTTGAAAACCCTGTTCAAAATATTGATCATTTCTTCTTGAGCAGGCGAACATTTCCTGAACATTCTCATTCAGGAATTTCAGCAGTAACTTATTTGTTCGAATGGAGCAGAAATTCATTGATTAACACTGATTCTGTGGGGAATAAAAATCTAGTCATAGGACCTGGGGATATTTTATGGACTCAGACATCATCAGGAATAATTCATGATGAAATCCCTAAGGAAGATGGGCAAGTATGTGAAGGACTTCAAATTTTTATAGATATTCCAGCAAAGTTTAAAGGGCAAGATCCAACGAGTTTTTATAGTGAACATAAAGATTTACCTAAAAAACACATAGGCTTAGCAAGAATTAAAATAATTGCAGGTAAATTTCAAGAAGCTAGATCAAAAATTCAACCTGATTGGCCTACTGACATTATTGAAATAAGTTTTACGAAAGATAGTCAAATTGATGTCATCGTAATGCCTAATGAAGTAATTTCAATTCTAAATATTGGAGCTGAAATTAATGTAAATTCACTCAAGATTGAGCAGAACTCTAGCGTCTCAGGAGTAAATCTAAGTAAATCAGAACAAGAAGTAAGTATATCAGGAACGATAAAAAGTATATTCTATGTTTTAAAAACTAAACTTATGGAGATCAATTAATGAATTATATAATAATTGGAAGTAGAATTTTATTGGGAGTAGGATTTATAATTTTTGGCACTAATATATTATTTCCTTTCTTGCCAATGCCCAGTCTAGATCCTGGTTCTTATCCAGAACAATTTTTAAATGTTATGGGGCCATCTGGTTATATGTCTTTTGTAGGACTGATACAGTTAATTGGAGGGGGCTTTGTTTTATCAGGAAGATTAACTCCATTAGGCTTGGCCCTATTGGCGCCAACTTTAGTGAATATACTAGCTTTCCATATTTTTTTAGAAGGTGGAAAAGGAATGGGAGCTGGTTTAGTTTTCTCGGCATTAGAAATCTTTCTGATTTACTCGTATAGAAGTTATTTTTCTCAAATATTTACAGCGAAGGCATCCGTTTAAAGTATATGAAGCAAAAACTTGGAAAACATTTTATCTAGATATAATGTTTGTGCAAACTTAACCTCTAGAAAGATGGGCTAAGTTTTGGCGAAAAGGTTCATACTTAAAGTGTAAAATAAAATTGTTTGAAAAATTTCGTTTTAATGAGAAAGTACATAAAGATACATAATAATAAGAAGACGAAAGAGAAAAGAAAAACATTCGTTTTTTACCGATATAAAAGTATGATGAAATTTAAATTTTTTAAAACACAGAGACTTATAATTCGACGACTAACAAAAGAAGATGCAAAGAGTATTTCCTCTTATCGAAGTATTCCTGAAGTGGCAGAATTCCAATCGTGGAGTAGCTTTTCTGAGGTTGACTCTGAAAAGCTCATAGAAGAATCAAATAACTCAGATCCGCAGATAAAAGGAAAATGGTTTCAATTTGGTATTGAAGTGATAAAAACGGGTGAGTTGATAGGAGATATTGGTTTTCTAAATTCTGATGAACAGGGAAAAAGTTGGATAGGATTTACTCTAAATTCAGAGTTTTGGCATCAAGGTTATGCAACAGAAGCCGTTACCGCGATACTTTCTCATTATGCAGATATTGGCATCCATATAGTTTGGGCTTCGACTGCCTCAGAGAATCACTCCTCAAAGAAGTTACTTGAAAGACTTGGTTTTGAGTTGTCAGATTCAAAACCTGACGATCTCATTTTTAAAAAACAACTTTTTTCTACAATTAAAACCACTAGCCTATAAAAGACCAATTGCTCAAAAGAGCTAAGAAATTATAAACTAAAAGCTCGCTCAATAAGGCGAGCTTTTTTATTTAATATCTAGGAAATTAGCAAGAATTCAAATGCCAACCATGCCAACCGTTTTGATTAAAATTTATGAATTTTAGTGAAGATAAATGAAATCGTAAAATGGCGAAGAAGCCCTTTAACACAACTAAGTAGAAGAATTTAATAAGTCTTGTTTGTTATGCCCTTTGCATATCGGGTAGTTCGGGCATGCTGCAACCTACTATTTTGTATGGTTGTGTGAAGACACTACAGTTCGAGCATTCAGAAGTTATCTATTTAGAATAATTTAGGTTTTACTGATTGAGAGCTTAGCCACGATTTTTCACGACTAAACTTTGATTAAAAATTGGCACTTTAAGAAAAAGAAATTTTAGTCAACTTAGTTAAGATTTTCATATAAG
>CAYFHZ010000345.1:0-4275 GCA_964342535.1 uncultured Bacteriovoracaceae bacterium
ATCCTTCAGTTACAAAGGTATATTATTTCACATCTAAAGCTCACCATAGACTTTATGAACGTTTTGGGTATAAAGGTCAAGTGATTAAAGAGCCGAATAAAGATGAAGTTGTCGTTGAAATAGATATTAAAGAACTCTTAGCTCAAGCTAGCTAAACAGATAAGGCCACTGCTTTAAAAGATTCAAGTACAGATTTATCTTTTGAAGCAAGCCGTGAAGCAATTTGTTGAAATATATCGTCAAGATTAACACTATCAAACATTTCATATTGAATTAAATAGTATTGAGAAAATAAAGTAGCAATTTGAAAAATAAGAGATATCTTACTAGATGAAACAATGATCTCTGGAAATGAAATTCCTCTTTTGTCTCCATGTTGTTCCTTAATTAACTTTAAAACATCATTATCAATTAAGGGATTTTGAGATAAGGTTTGAACGGCGAGTAAAGCATGTTGACTTACTCGCTCTCTGCGCTCTTCGTTTAAATTCGTAAGTTGAGAATCTTTTATAATTTTTAATTCATCCTCTCCTTCAAGAAATATATTTTGAAAATAAGCTGCACTACAAAGCTTATATCGAAAAGAGTCATCTGTTACTTTCAGCTCCTCTAGCATATAACAGCACATAAGAGATGTCATAGAAACATGTTTTAAATAAAAATCATCTCCTTTAAACACGAGATCTTTTAGCTTTGTTTTCCCCCTACTATTTTTAATAATTTGTTGTGTATGAGAGTAGGCTTCTTGATTTCTAGTAAGAACCTCTGGTGATATATTAAGTCCAGACTCTTGAAGAATTTCAAATGAATATTGAGCTGCAACTTCTTGGGCATGCTCAGGATCTTTAACAAGCTTTTCTGCTTGCTCTTGCTTGAGTATTTTATTGTATATTTCCACTTTTTTTCTCAACTGCTTTAATGAGACAAACAAAGAAATAACATTTTTTTTCTCTAATTTAGTGAAGTCATCATTTTCAATAGGATCTCTTTCTCTAAAAAGGTGAATATAATTATCTTCTCCATTTTTAGTTATTTTAAGATAACAATCAAAAGGATATTCATCAAAACTCTCGAGTGCATAAACTGGATATTGAATATACTCTACTTCACTTTGCTTAATACCTAAGACGTCAGAGATATCTATAAGCATTTTAGACATGGGAACTAATTGTCCATAGTATTTTGCAAATTCTTGACCTCTTAGGGCCTTATTCGTACCAAAAACTTTCATGTCAGTAATATGCTTCAAATGGGAAACTAATACTGTTGTTAATTCTTTTAATTCTAAATCTCTATTAAGTTGATGACCTATAAATACTAGATCATAAGCTTGTTTTTTGAGAGCTTCGACACTTTTGGAGACTGAATTGGCAATATGACAAACCACATTTTCACTTCCTTGATTGAGAAAAATCGTAGATAACTGAAATAGATTTGGATGCGATGTAATAAATAGCACTTGCTTTGACATAAAATCCCCTAATATCAATATCTTAACACTATATACATATTAAAGTAGAGTGATGATTATTTGCCTTAGGCTTCCTATCTTATTAATATTACAGAGATTTTATCTTTTTCTTAATTGGAATTCAGATTTCTCTTAAGAATAATTAAGTAATGTGGTACAATGCATTAAAGAAATATTTTTTCTTTTTGTCACTCCGCTTTGAAATTGGCCATGAATTAATTCATGGCCTTTTTATTTCCCACCTCATTGACTAAATCATTTACCTCACTTATTTTTCTTGAGTTTAATTAAGGAGTGAATTATGAGTCATATTTCAGATATTTTTAACCCAGATGAATGGAAATTAGTTGAAGGGTTTGAGTTCACAGATATCACCTATCATCGTGCTATTAATCAAGGTACTGTAAGGATTGCATTCAATCGCCCTGAGTGTAGAAATGCCTTTAGACCTCAGACCGTAGATGAACTCTATACGGCCCTTGAACACGCAAGACAAAGCTCAGATGTTGGTGTTGTACTAATTACAGGAAATGGTCCTTCTCCAAAAGATGGAGGCTGGGCATTCTGCTCTGGTGGTGATCAACGAATTCGAGGTAAAGATGGCTATAAATATGAAGGTTCACAAGGTATTGACCCTGCTAAATTAGGAAGACTACATATTCTTGAAGTCCAAAGACTAATACGCTTTATGCCAAAAGTTGTAATCGCTGTAGTTCCTGGTTGGTCAGTAGGTGGAGGGCATTCCCTTCATGTTGTATGTGATCTTACAATCGCATCAAAGGAACATGCTATCTTTAAACAAACAGACCCTGATGTAGCTAGCTTTGATTCTGGGTATGGTAGTGCATATTTAGCACGGCAATGTGGCCAAAAAAGAGCAAGAGAGATCTTCTTTTGTGGTTTTAATTACTCAGCTCAAGAAGCATTTGAAATGGGAATGATTAATAAAGTTGTTGAGCACAGTAAACTTGAAGAAGAAGCACTCATTTGGGCAAAAGAAATAAATTCAAAATCTCCTACTGCGATCAGAATGCTAAAATTTGGTTTTAACCTTATTGATGACGGCCTTGTTGGACAACAAATCTTTGCTGGCGAAGCCACAAGACTTGCATATGGAACAGATGAAGCCAAAGAAGGACGTGATTCTTTTGTCGAAAAAAGACCTAAAGACTTTTCAAATTTTCCTTGGCATTTTTAATCAAGATTTAACTCATTTAGATAGTATTCACTTTTTTCTAATGTGTTTTGAAGAGTTGAAATTTGGTCCATGATTTTTTGGGCCATAAGCTCTAATGAATCTTGATAACCTATTAAATCAGGGGCGGATTTCGTAGGTACTTTGCTCTTGATATGTGACTTTGCACTTTCCAGATCATAATTATCAAATTCATCCAAAACTTCTTCAACTGGATCAACAGTAGGTGTATCCAACGTACAAAACGAATTAAGTGCTAAAACATTACCACTTGAGGTTGATAACTCCATTTAATTTGGCTCCTTTTAGGTTTAAATAAACCTTTTCTTCACAAGTCCATTAAAACGCAAATAAAGATGTAAAGACAGATAGCAAGTAATAATTATTAAGAGTTTTTTAAGTGTCTATATTTTTAACATTTTAATCTCCTAACATGCTGATATTTTGAAGTTTTTTTTATTTAGATCCTATGACATTAAACCGATAAGATCATAGGGAGAAATCAAATGTTATTTAGTTATAATCCAAAAGACAAAGAGAATAGGCTTTCACTTATTTGGTTAGGGGTCGTCGTCACTTTTATATCTTGGGATATGACATATCTTCCACTCGCAACTTCATTAAACACAAAGACTAGTTTGTTGCCGGTTATGATTGATATTTTGGTAAGTCTCATTATGTGCTTTGACTTTTTTTTCAGGTGGAATAATAAGTTAAAATTACCTGAATACACAACAGAGTATTATGGAATAGCACAAGTTGGTGATCAAAAAAAATATAAAAATTCACTATGGCCTTTAATTGACAGCATAGCATGTATTCCATTTGAACTGATTATTTATCAACTTGATATTCATGCGATGACTTTACCTGCGATCCTATTAAGGACATTACATATCTCTAGAATAGCAAAGATTAGGTCTGCTTGGAATTTATTAGACTTCTTAAAAAAACCAATTAAATTGGCCATGTTTATTTGCACCGTACTTATGGACATTCATTGGATTGCATGTGGTTGGATGTTTATCATGCCTCGAGAACAAATGGATGATTTTACATTTTATACTGTATCTCTTTATTGGTCAGTTACAACTCTCACAACAGTAGGTTATGGTGATATCACTCCTGTTTCAAACTTAGGACGCTTCTATACTATGGGTGTGATGTTAATTGGTGTTGGTGTATACGGTGTTATTATTGCTAATATATCCAGAATAATGATGATTGCCGATAGATACACACAAGATAGAAAAAACAAACTCTCTAATCTCAATCAATATATGCAACACTACCAAATTCCAACTGGGTTACAAAAACAGGTATTTTCATATTATAACCATGTTTTGACCAAAAAAATGCATGAAGAAGATAATGATATTATTCGTGATCTTCCTCAAGTTTTGCAAAATGAACTTGAACTTTATAGCAAAATAAAACTTATAAAAAATGTACATATTTTTAAAGGCTCAAATTCTTAAGAAATAAGAAACTTATGAACCTCATTAGAGATACCTTTAAAAAGTTAGCTTCAAAAATAATTGTATCTGTTTTGTAGAGTTTATCCTTTAGACAAGATTGAGTTGCTTTAATGTCAAAACCAATTGCTTTA
>CAYFHZ010000346.1:0-4262 GCA_964342535.1 uncultured Bacteriovoracaceae bacterium
TGCAATATCGTTGCCAATATTTGGTGATACGTTTCTTAGAATCCCATCCATTATCTCGTCGTCACTTAATGACCTTGTGCTAGGTACTAATTCCTCAGCTTTCAGCATTTTTTGCTCAAGGATATATCGAGAGAACTCAGGAATTAAAGAAATGTTGGCTTTTTCTATATCAACATTAGTTTCTTTTGATTTTACATACATTTTGAGTTCATCCGAAGTGAGTTTAGTTAGGTCAATATCAATTTTCCCATTCTCATCATCAAAGATTAGTGCTCCACGTTTTACTAAACTGCTGATTAGGTTTTTAGTTCTAATACTAATACCGCTTTTTTCTTCTTTTTTCTCATTGTCTTTATTCTGCTTTTCACATTCACAATCGTGAGCATAAGCACCAGAAGTGGCAGTTAAAGCAACAAGAAAGCACGCTAATTTTTTGTTCATATTATCCTCCTAAACCTCTTAACACCTTTATAGTGTTTTTTCGTTAGTTGATTTTGTTTTCGTATCAAGTCCAAATTTTATTCTTTTAGAGAGATATGTTGTGTATGCGAGATTAAGCATTTTTGCGGCATCTCGCTTATTTCCCTTAGAAAGCTTCAACGCCTCATCAAGTAAGCCTTTTTGCCTTTCATTAAATTCACTCTCTAAATCTTTCCAAGATTGAATCCCATATTTGTAACAATATTCATCCTGATCGCTTTCAATTTGTTGCTCAACGGCCTTACTGTTTATTGAAAGGCCATTGAGTACATAGGCTCTTTTAAGAACGGCTTCTAATTGTCTTACATTGCCGGGCCAGTTGTATGACTTCATAGTGCCCAGTGCATCATCAGTAAGCTTTTTAATTTGACCTGTTTCATTGTTCTTTTCTTCAATTATAAATTTGGCTATCGAGATAATATCTTCTCTTCTTTTCATTAAAGAAGGTATCTCTATGGGTAAGATGTTTAGCCTGTAGAATAAATCTTCTCTGAAATTACCTTTTTTTACCTCTTCTTTTAAATCTCTATTCGTTGCTGCAACAACTCTGAAATTAACTTTCATAGAGCGATTACTGCCTACAGGGGTTACTTCCTTTTCCTGTAAAACCCTTAGAAGTTTTACTTGAAAATCCAATGGCATTTCACCAATTTCATCTAAAAATATTGTCCCACCATCAGCAGCCAGAAATTTCCCAGCTTTAGCATGAGTGGCACCTGTAAATGATCCTTTTTCGTGTCCAAACAATTCACTTTCAAGAAGATTGTCAGGTATGGCACCACAATTAACTGCTATAAAGGATTTTTTACTTCTATTTGAATTGTTGTGAATTGCTTTTGCTATTCTTTCCTTTCCTGTACCAGATGCTCCTTGTATTAAAACAGGTTCATTTGTTACCGAAAATGTATTAACCAAATCAGCTACTTTAGCCAATTCATTTGATTGTCCCTTCAAAGATAATATTGCACTTATCTTTTCTTCATTGAGTTCTTTCAGCTTCTCTGTGTAAACTTCATTATATTTGTCCTTAGCAACCTCACTTAAAAGAGCTAAATTATCTAAGGCCTCTCCTTTAGAGTAAAAGTTATCGGCACCAGCTTCTTGGCATTTCTTGATAGTGTCTATGGAATCATCACCAGATAGAACTACAGTTAAAATACTTCCGTTAATCTTTTTAATTTGTTTAACAACCTCATCACCACTTACTTCTTTCATTTGGAAATCAACAATGGCCATCTTGTATTTTCTCGGATGATCCTTGATATGAAGGATGGCTTTCTTTGGTGAATCAAAGAAATCAACAGATATGCCTTTCTTGCTAAAAACCATTTTAATGGCTTCACCAGCAAGGCTATCGTCATCAATTGCTATTACGTTTCTAAAAGTCATTTTGCTCCTCCACAAAATTCACAAGCCTGTAAAGCAATGCCTGTGCCAGTTTTTTAATCAATTAAGCTATTAATTATTGGTAGCTCACAGCATTGTTATCCATTCTTCAGTTACGAACTTTCGTAACATTTATGGTCTTTCCCTTCTTCAGCTTCCCAAGTAATTGTTACTATTGGGTTTGATTCGGGTTGTCAGACTATTACGAAGTTTCGTAATATGTAAAAGGAAATCAAACAAATTTTAGGGAAATTTTCCTTAACTATTTGTTTTAAAAGATTTTTTATAAATATATTCAAGAGTTACGAAGTTTCGTAACTCTAAGTGGAAGTCCCTTTAGCTATGTAAGATTTACAGTATTTAGGGCCTTGTGTTATGCACAGATAGCCTTATGGTATCAGTAAAGTGCATATAAGAGGTTTTATGAACTCAAAGGAAATAGTCCTTAAACAAATTGAAGAGTACAACAATCAGGATATTGAAAAATGCCTTGGTTATTGTGACGATCAAATTGAAGTCTTGTTGCTACCAGAGGGCGAAACTCTGTTTAAAGGCAAGGAGATTCTAAAAGGACATTTAGAAAAATCTTTTGGTACAGAAGATTTTGAAGAAGTTGAAGTATTGGAGGTTATCGCTCTAGGTAGTTATGTAACCACAATCGAAAAAAAGACCAAAAGAACGACAGGCGAAAGCCGATCACTTTTGATTACTTATTTAGTAACAGACTCTAAAATTCAAACGATGTGGGCCGCGAGGCAATAAGAGTTGCAAGTCAGGGTGATAAATCACCCTTAAAGCTCCACAGTATTTTACATACGATTAGAATTAAACTTATAATCCAGGCCTTTTTTGTAACAAACCTAAGCCTGTAATCTTTCATCTGAATTTTGAAGTTCATTTCAAGGATAATTTTGTTTTTATCATCATTCATCTTTTCCTCCTTTCGCCCATGCCGCAAGGCCATGAAGGAGGAAAACGATGAAGTTGACTGAAATCATCTTGTAATTGTGAACTCGGAGTAATACCCTAGGGAGGTATAAGGGGTATTTACATGGATTGTTCACGAAGAGAGTTTTTAAATAAAGGTTTAATTGGATTTGGAGCTGCCGTTTCTTTTTCTAATTCCTGGGCGAGTACGACGACTAGAGTTCTCTTCAGCAATGACGAACCAGATGTAATCATCGAATTAATTGCAAAATATAAGTTAGTTGATTCTGGAAATAACTCTAAAACAAAATTTTGGTCTTATTTTGGAAATGTCTTAAAGGGGCCTAAGGAAACACTTAAAGAAATTTCTGGCTCGTATCTTGGGCCAACAATTGAAGTGAATACTGGCGATAAGGTACGAATCATTTTTAAAAACGAACTCCCAGAAGAATCAATCATTCACTGGCATGGCCTAGATGTATCTCATAAAAATGACGGTCATCCACATAATGCAATAAAAACGAATGAGTCCTATCAGTATGACTTCGTAGTTGAAAATAGAGCTGGAATGTATTGGTATCATCCTCACCCTCATGGAAGAACAGGCTTTCAGGTTTATCAGGGGCTGGCTGGATTATTTATAGTTAGAGATCAGGAAGAAAAGAACTTAAACCTGCCAAATGAAGAACAAGAATTAAGCCTAGTTTTACAAGACAGATACTTCAACGATGATGGACAGCTTGAATATCGTCCATCTATGATGGGTGCTTTTGGTAATAAGTTGTTTATCAATGGGACTGACGAGAGGAAGTTTAATGTAAAGCAAGGTCTCTACAGGATTCGACTCCTTAATGGATGTAATGCAAGAATTTTTAATATTGCAGTTGATGGAGTTCAAGAGATTAAGCAAATTGGCAGTGATGGCGGACTTCTAGCAGAAGTAAATAGCTTAGAAAGGTTTTACTTTGCACCAGCAGAAAGATTCGAGTTCTTATTTGACTTCTCTCAATATTCAACTGGAGACATCATTAGAGTTGAAAGTCTTCCCTTGGTTGAGGGAAGAGGTAAAAAATATACAATCCTTGAGTTTGAAGTTTCAGAAGATTTGGGAGTAATGTTTCGAGAACCTTCTAAGTTATCTCAGTACTCCAAAATTAATCCCAGTGAAGCTACGAATCTTAATTCTCCAAAAGAGTTTGAATTAATTCCTAAAAGAGGTACTGGCTGGACCATTAATGGGAATGGCTATGAAGACAATAGGTATGAAAACTACGAAATTATAAAATATGGTGATACCGAAGTTTGGGAATTTTACAATCCAACAGGAATGCCTCACCCAATGCATATTCATGGGACTCAATTTCAAGTTTTAAATAGAAGTTCTGGTCAATTAAAAGGCTGCTTAGATCAGGGCTGGAAAGATACTGTACTTGTGATGCCTGGAGACCGAGTTCAGATTATTAAGAGAT
>CAYFHZ010000347.1:0-4246 GCA_964342535.1 uncultured Bacteriovoracaceae bacterium
AAGGTCAACCCGAAGGTCTCTCCGAAGGTAAGGGGGCAAACGCGATGTCGGGGCGCCCAAAAGTCGAGTTGCAGTTGTCTTCGCGTTTTACCATAAGAGCCCTTGAAGCCGATTGACGCCCTCAGGAACTGTAGTTTTCCCGCATTTCAAACATTGCAGCAAACATAAATCGTTCATAGCCTTCAAAGGTTAAAAATATTTCAGCTGCATTTATTGCTGATATATCAGAAAAACTTGCTGAGAATACCATTAACATTCAGCAAATAATGAAGACATCTCCAAAGCAATTTAATTCATTAGAAATCCTTACATTGGCGCAAACCCAAAACCTTAAATGGGAAAAAGTCAAAACTGATTTGATCTCTATATCTAATGCTCACCAAGTAGATATGGCTCTCATTAAAGATGATATTTGGAGACGTAATAAAAGACTTATTGTTTTTGATATGGACTCTACTCTTATTCAATCAGAAGTCATAGTCGAAATGGCAAAAGTTCATGGAGTTGGAGAAGAAGTCCATAATATAACTGAAGAAGCCATGAATGGTAAAATTGACTTTGATGAATCACTCACAAGAAGAGTAAAACTCTTAGAAGGTCTTAAAGAAAGTGAATTGCAAGAAATATTGAGTCGCATTGAACTCACTGAGGGCGTTGAGGACTTTATAAAAAAGATTAAAAATCTTGGATACAAAACGGCCATCATTTCAGGAGGATTTCAGTATTTTGCCAATTCATTTAAAAATAAATTAGGTATTGATTATGCTTTTGCCAACGATCTTGAGATTGTAGATGGTACTATTAATGGTAAGATTAAAGGTCCTATCGTTAATGCTGAAAAAAAAGCGATGCTACTTGAGGTACTCGCTCAGCAAGAAGGAATCAAACTAGAACAAGTTGTTGCCATTGGTGATGGGGCAAATGACCTTCCCATGCTGGCCAAAGCAGGACTTGGCATTGCTTTTCACGCCAAAGATATTGTTAGAAAAACAGCACAACAAAATATGAGTCACACTCCAATGACTAGTGTTCTTCACTTTTTAGGGCTTACTGACGCTTAAGGAGATACCTATGGGAATGTACAAAAACCTTAGTTCCGCTTTAAAAAGCCCACTTGATGTAACAACTCTTAAACTTAATTACAAAAAAGAAGAATTTCCCGAAGATTTTTTTCTCTTTAAAAATATCGAAACAGCCTACTTAACTCTAGAAAATGTTAATACCCTTCCCAATTTTTTTTCACCATTATCAAAATTAAAAACGATTTATATACAAGCAAAAAAAGTAACAGAGATCCCTCGCTCTCTTATGCAACTCCCCTCTCTGGAAACATTAAACTTAGCGGGAACACCCATTTCTAAATTTGACCTAGCAGGAGATCAAAATAGAACCCTAAAAACCCTTATTTTAAATAATATTCCAAGAGAGGAAATACCTCAAAATCTTGAATTTATAGAAGGCTTAGAATCATTAAGTCTAGCGGGGAATAAACTTACTCATTTTCCAAAAAATCTATTTTTTCTTGAAAGTTTAAAGAAACTTTCTTTAGATAATAATTTACTGACGGCCCTACCCTGTGATCAAATCTTAACAAATCTTCCTCACCTTAATTCTATTTCATTGGATGGAAATAAATTTAGTCATGATGAAAAAAAATTAATTGAACAAAAATTGAATTATATTTTCTCTGCTATTTAATCCTCAAATACCCCTGACTCAAATATTCCAAGTTCAGGAACTTCAATTGAATAAGTTTTTGATGTTAAAATTAGTGTTAAATTATAGGTAACATAAGATTCAAATTCGACTTGATTATAATATTCATTATTTTTCTGGTAACCAGTCCCCCAGTAGATTGTATAATAAGTTTTTCCATTTTCTTCAAGTCTAAATTCTTCATGATTTAGCTCTGAGAATTTATCTCTCATAGTTCCAATTCCTATTTGAAATTGTTTGGTAATAGTTTTTGTAACACGAGAATCTAAGGGACGACTTATTTCTCCCCAATGCAGATCCGATCTCCTAAGTGAACTATGAACATCTTCTAGTCCCGTAGTATCCATTGTACTATAAAAATTTATATCAAAACTTTTAAAAACTTCTACGAGCTTCTTATCTTCATTTGCATAGACACCAGAGTTAGTTTCATGTTTTGTGTTTCTTTTAATTCTTTGAATATAAAAGGGAGGTGATTCAGATGCACTTGATTTAATATCAGTATAAAAAGCATATTTAAATTTTTCATTCGAATAACTGATATCAATAGTCTTTTCTTTACTTGGTTCAAGTTTCAATTTTTCGAAAGCCTGATAATCACTATATTTTTCTAATGCCACGACATCTTTATCCCAATTGTTCCAGAGTGCATCTTTAGTTAGGCCAAAATGAAGATTTGGATTATAGATCTCATAACACTGAGAAAAGGCATAAAAAGGAAATAAGGTCATAATAATTAATACTCTCATATAGCTATTATAACTATTTAGAAGAAAATGATGTGAGAACCATCAAGAAAATACATAGTGTATTCATTTTAAACAGTATCTAAGGTAACGATTTTACGAATAAATGGGAGCTATAAAGCTCCCATGCTTAACTTAAAAAGGGAGAAAAACTAGGCTCGAACTCTCGCTTCAAGCTCATTACCAACTTTTTCTATCAATATTTTTTTATCTGCTAATTTTCCAGATAGAACCATTTTTGAAAGAGGTCTAATTACTAATTTATTAAATACATTGGCCAGGGGTCTTGCTCCATAGGTTTCATCATAACCGATTTCTGCCAGATGATTTATCGCATCTTGAGAAAAATCAATTTCAAATTTTTGTCCTTTAATTCGTTTTTTCAATAGACTTATTTGTTTTTCAACCAGATTATGCATGACTGATTTATCTAAAGAGTTAAAAGTTAGAACTCCATCCATTCTTCCTAAAACTTCAGGTTTAAAATCAAGTTCAGGGTTTTTAGAATTAGATGTAAGAAGAATAATCGTATTTTTAAAGTTAATTGTTCTACCTTTATTGTCTGAAAGTCTTCCATCATCAAGTATCTGTAATAAAATATCGCTAAAGTCAGAATGAGCTTTTTCAATCTCATCAAAAAGAATAACACTATATGGTTTTCTTCTTACTGCTTCAGTCAAAACACCACCATCGTCATATCCAACATAACCTGCTGGAGATCCAATTAGTTTGGCGACTGAGTGTTTTTCAGAAAACTCACTCATATCAAGTCTAATAATATTTTGATCATCATCAAATAAAAACTCTGCGAGTGCTTTTGCTGTTTCTGTTTTTCCTACACCGGTAGGTCCTTTAAGCATAAAGGATCCCATTGGCCTTGTTTCATCTGTAAGCCCAGCATAACTTGCAAGAAGTGTTTCTGCAATTTCATGTAACGCTTCAGTCTGTCCAAATACTCTCTTATTAAGGTCCTCTTCTAGATGCAGTAGATTATCTTGTTTAGACTTTAAAATCTTTTCTACAGGAATGCCAGTGTGCCGAGAGATGATACTCGCAATATTTTCTTTTTTAAGTTCCCAATTATGGGAGAATTGTTCCATTTCTTTTTCGGTTTCAGGAATTAAAGAGTATTTTAACTTAGAAGCTTCTTCATAATTTTGCTCTCTTTCAGCTTTGTCTAAATCAAATTTTAATCGATCTAATCTATTTTTAATATCACTTACCTTTTTAAGGGCATTAACTTCTTGTTCCCATTTAACAAAAGACTCATCAAACTTTCTTTGTAAGAGTTCAACTTCTTTTTCTAGCTCTTTGTTTGACTCGACCTGAACTAGAATTCTTTTATTTCTTATCTCTGATTGTAATAATTCCAGTTCTGCTGGCATGGCCTCTGCTGATAGCTTGAGGGCCGAAGCTGACTCGTCAACCAAATCAATTGCCTTGTCTGGTAAATTTTTATCAGTAATATACTGATCAGAAAGCATAACTGCAGAGTAAATAGCGTCATCTGTAATTTTAATTCCATGATGTCCCTCGAATTTTTCTTTTAGCCCCATTAAAATTTCTATAGAGTCTTCTTTGGTTGGTTCCCAAACAGGAACTTGTCTAAATCTTCTCTCAAGTGCAGGATCCTTGAGAATATATTTTTGAAACTCATCCTCAGTAGTTGCACCAATACAGTGTAACTCACCTCGAGAAAGAGCTGGCTTTAATAGATTCGCAGCATCCATTGCCCCGTCAGTTTTACCTGCTCCAATAATTTGGTGGATCTCATCAATAAAAAT
>CAYFHZ010000348.1:0-4158 GCA_964342535.1 uncultured Bacteriovoracaceae bacterium
TCATCATCGAAAAGTATAATGCCAAACTATGGTAACCTTCCATCAATCATAATCCATATTGTAGGCTCTTGCCTTGGAGCAAGTTGTGTTCGATTAGTAAAATCTATAGGAAGAGGATTCAAGTAGTTAGGATCATTACTTAGTGGAACTGTGTACTTAACTGTCGTACCGAAATTATCACCTGTTGTTCCAATTTCGAAGAAATACTCAGCATAATTATCATCTTTATAGAACAATTGCTCTATCCCTGTTTGAAATCGCATAGATGGAATAAATGATCTTCCTCTCTTTTCGTGATCATAACCAAGGTTAACAAAACCACCAATATGACTAGCATTTTTTACGCCGGAAGCTCTACCAAAAACACCATATCTCACAAAAACTCTATTACCACCATTTTCTAATAAAGTTTGATCTTTCCCTGCTCTCATTTCAAGGTAAAATTGTCGCTCAGACTCTTCTTGTTTAAGATAATTATATTCTCTAAAAACGTGTTCATCTTCATAAGCTTCGTTTACAGAGCGATGAAACCACTTTTGTTGACCTAAAGCTGATAGAATAACACCTCTATCAATATCATCAGTATTGATCTCTTGAAAACCACCACCTACTTCCCAAAAAAATGCGTTGTGAGATCTTACTTTACCAATAAGAACTTTAAACACATTTTCTTCTTTAAAGTATACATCTGAAATATAAACTCCTCTGTCATTATCCCAATAGAGGGTATCTCGATAATTATGATCAAATATATCTGGCTCTTTAGAATTGGTGTAAAGATTTGTTTCATAAGATACATTTATAAAATAGCGTTGATCTGATCTTCTAGAAGAGATATCTTTATATATAGACAATTTCATTCCATGTGTTCGTCCCACATCATCAGATACAGCAGCTGGGTCTGGCCCATTAGGATCTTTAAAATCAAAATCATTAAAAAATATAATTTCGACTTTACCACGACCAATTTCATCAAAAACACTAACTGGTAAGACTTGTCCAGTAAGTCTCTCATAAGTATCTTCTAAATCGTTTTCATCTTCTAAGCAAAACCTTAACATGGGAGTTAAGAGTTGAGTGAATTCATTAGCTTGAGCATGAAAAGAAAATATCATTATAAACCAAAAAATATACTTCATTCAGCAACCGCCATTTTGAGAATAGATATGGCATCTTGTAGTTCACCACAGGATTCAGTACAACTTCCTAATTGCTCTTCAAGCATAAGAATTCTATTATTAGCATTTAACGTAAGCTCAATATCGATGCCCGCTTCTCGTAATTGCTCTACAGTTAAATTCGAGTCTATAACTTCAATATCAGAATCAATTTGTTCAATTTCATCTTCTACCAAATCAAATCTTGAGTAAGCAAAAAGTCCTGCGAAAACTGTGGCCAGACTACCAGCAATAAGTTTACTATACTTAATAAGCCGCTTCACACTCCAAACTGCACCTTTTACCATTCCAACTTGAGCAAGTGCTCCTACGGCCTTACCTTCCCAAATAGAAAGCTCAATGGTAACAAGTACCGCTTTTTGATAGTTTGGTCTTTGTGGCCAACATTCATTAAGTGTATCCTTAAATACTTTCCTATATCGATTTAAAAAAAGATCTGCTTCTTCTGATTGTGAGAAGTCTAGATCAAAATAAACTCTTAAAAAACTATCCGTAAAAAATCTTGCTGGTACTGTTGGCATCCCCATTGAAAGAAAAGTATTTTTAGTAAGAAAATCAATTTCATAGCAAAGACTTTTCGTCTGCATTCGAGCTTGTTCTATAAGCATTTGATCATACTTTCCAAGTACAGCGTTTGCATTAAAAAAACACAAAAATAACAACATTCCATTAAGTATTCTAAACATCCTTTAATGTTATATGAGAAATTAAAATTGTAATATACTGAAGTCGTTAATTTCATACTGTGAATTTCATACTGTATAAAGATTCGACAATAATGTCCTATCCCGATTATAAGTAATGAGGAATATCTAATTTACCACTAGCACTATTAGGAACAAAACTCATGGCATATTCGGACAAAGCGGTAATTGTTAGACTTGGATTCACTCCTAAATTACAAGGAATGATAGATCCATCTAGGATATACATATTCGGATAGTTAAATACCTCAAAACGATTATTAACCACACCAAACTCTGGAGTCTCTCCAATTGGAACTCCTCCTAAAATATGAGCAGTTGCCGGTTTATCTGCAATTATTTCAATGAGACTACTTTGAGGTATCCCCTTCACTTTATTAGAAAATCTCTCTAAAACCTCTGTTCCCCCAGGAATAAAGGCAGGAACCTTATCAACTTGAAATAAACTCAAATATGAAAATGGCCATTTCTTTAATGTCATTTTTAAAGAACTATCAAGATCTTGCATCACAAGAAAAATAATTGTTCTATCGGCCCAACCTTTTCTAAAATATAAACGAAGATATTTTATAGGGTGCATACAAATATCTTTAAGAGATTTTAAAAGCCGAATAGGGACCTTAGCATATTTTACATAGGGTAATGTTAATAGCTTCATAAAACTAGATCCTGTTGGATACTTTACTATCTCTACATGAGTTTGATCATCAGGATTCATCACTGAACTTATGGCCACGCCTTCATTTAATTTAATATTTTCTGAAGTTACACCACATAACATTTCGCTATTAGTTCTAATATTATTTCCTAATGTAGAGGATAAATTATTTAAAGTTTTATACTTCTCTTTTTGTTTGAGCAGTAATTCAAGAGTTCCTAAAACACCTCCACTTACAACGATGCCTTTAGACTGAAAAACTTTTTTCTCTTTAAAAAACCATGCTCCTGATTTTTGAGTTGTAATGTTATAGGTATTATTTAAATATTCAATTTTCACTACCTGAGTTCTAGCAAATATTTTTGCTCCAAATTTCTTTGCGAAATAAAGATAATTTTTCACTAATGTATTTTTAGCATTGAAACGACAACCGACCATACAACCAGCACATGCAGTACAAGAGTTCCTTTTAGGGCCATGTCCTTTAAAGAAGGGATCAATATTATCTTCACCAAAATAGACACCGACATCTACATTTTCAACCGATTGTAATTGTCCCATATCACGAGCAACATCACGAAGTACATCATCACCAAAGTGAGTCCATGGGTTTTTGGCCGTACCGAGCATTCTTTTTGCAAGTGTATAAAACGGCATTAAGATCTTTTTTGAATCTTCTAGATGATCCCAAGTTTTATGTTTAAAAAAAGAATCCGGAGGAACCATATGGGTATTTGCATAAACAAGACTTCCGCCGCCAACTCCAGTTCCTGATAAAATAAGAACATTTTTAAACCATGTTAACTTTTGTATACCAAAGCACTTTATGATTGGGGCCCATAGAAAATTTCTGATATTCCAATTGGATTTAGGATAATCTTTATCTTGAAACTCGCGACCTTGTTCCAAAATAGCAACTTTATAACCTTTTTCAGTAAGTCTAAGAGCGGAGACTGATCCACCAAAACCAGATCCAATAACTATATAATCATACATATAGCTACCATACTAGAAAGTTGTCGCTAAAGTCATCTATATTTTTTGAGTACAAAAGAAGTATGTTTCTAATGCATGTGGACGATTATTTATTGGCACAATTGTATAGTTTGCGTACGGATCAAAATTCCAATAAATACCAGTATCAAATACCCAGGAGTGATGCTCTAAATCACCTCTCTGGTATCCGTTATTATAAATACCTCTATTCATAATAATTTTCATTTGCTTTTCAGATATAAGTTTTGAACCTTTTGCTTCACATCTGTCCTTAGCGTTAGCAATTTGAATATTAATTTTTGTATAAGTGTAGAGTCTCATTCTTTCAAAACTTATAATGTATTGAGAGTTTTTAAGTCTAGTTTTTAGGGGAAATTCTGTTTTATGCAAATCATGAAGTATTTGAAATGCAAGGTTTTCACCTAGAGCTTGAATATTTCTAATTCCTGTATACCCATAGAACACTTTGGTTGTTAGATTTTGTTGATTAGTAAGTTCTATATAGGCATAAACTCGCGCTTGGGCATTTCTAATAGTAAATACCCCAAAATGAAGATGTGCTGTAATATCAGCAGTTTGAGATTGAATAAGGTTTAATTTCGCTGGGAATTTTCAATATTTT
>CAYFHZ010000349.1:0-4151 GCA_964342535.1 uncultured Bacteriovoracaceae bacterium
CGGCAGACTATATTTTAATTTCAGCGAGTAAAATAATTTGAAATATAATTTGTTCTAGGAATTCTTACACTTGCTTCTCTTCCACTGACTCTGATTGTTCCTAACTTTTGAAGACATTGATCGTTAAGTTCACTAAAATTTGTTCCATAAAATGTTAAAGATCGACTTCCAAAAGTACCAATAAAAGTAAGCTCGGTTCTTCTGTGAGTCGTTTCAGAATATGAGTTTGAGCTGATTTGTCCCTCTGCTATTTGGGTTATTTGATTTGTAAGAGCAATAATTTTTTGTTTTTCATGGTCGCTAAGGTATTGCATATTATTTTCAACACTCATATATGCATTATCTAAAATACTAAGAATATTTTCTTTAGATAAATTCTTATTAGCAATTGCATAGTTTATAACGAGTAGAAAACCGCAAAATAAGGTACATAATTCTTTTTTCATCACATTCTCCTTTTTAAGATCTCTATCTTATAAGTGGAGAATTCTTTTTTTTTTACTTAGAAATTTAAAAGGATCATGAAAAAAATACATTTTTTTTGAGACGTAGGTATTAAAAGAAGGTCCTAAGACCTTCTATATTTAATCAGCTTTTTGAGACTTTGATTCACGAGATTCTACAATTTCTCTTATCGCAATAACTAGAAAATTCTTTGTAAAATTATTTTACAATACAATTAGGAAAAGTATTTGCAAGCTCTATGAGTTTTTTCTCTAAATCCTGTTGGTTCTTAAAACCTCTTAAAGTGTAGTCTTCTTTATAGGCAAAACCTTTAATACGAATTTTTGTATGAGCAAAATAAGAAGAAATACCTTTCTTTGCAGGAGTTGTAATCGTAAGCTTTAGGCCATCTTCTAAATCTTGATCACTGTAAAAATAAAAATAATCACCATAAAGTGGTAGGTCAGGCATACTTAAAGCACTTTCAACAATATACCCACGTGATGATAATGCACCTAAGATATCTAAACTATTTGAAATTCTCATATCTATTGCAATTTCTTTCACTTTACAATTTTGATGTTTAAGGCTTTTTAATTGTGCTTGAGATCTCTCTAAAATACTATTTGCCACCATATTGCTGGCAAAAATCGAACTTGAAACAAATATACAAACGATAGCAGATAATTTTCTCATCTATTGACTCCTGAATAAAATATTTTGAAAGTGTTTTTGTCATGCAACTAATGTTTTGGCCATGAAACATGTAAAAATCACCAAGTAATACACTAGAGAATATAGCAATTTAGCCGAAAAAGTTCTGAGGGAATACTGATGATAAAAAGAGTAATTGCTCTTATTCTACTATTAAGCTTTAGCTTATCTAGATGATCTTGATAAAGTAAAAGATTTCTTTAAAAATAAAAAACTAAAAACAGAAATAGAAAGTTTTGTCTCAGAGTTAAAACAAAAAACCGAGTTGACCAATCTAAAGAAAAAAAACTTATGGAATCGCTTTGTAAATTATCTCAAAAATAATCCTCAAAAAATTGAAGCTGAACTGAAGCAGATAGTAGACAATAAGCTTGAGTTCGAAGTAAGCGTAAAAGGGTATTTTTCTGGACTTAGTGAAGGTGATCAAAAAATCGTTGTAGATAAATTTCAAAATGTTTTAGAAAGTATTGAGAATGATTTTGTTAAAGAATTAGAGGCCGCAGGAGAAGGGAGTTATACCGAGCTTAGAAAAGAGCTTGATCAACTCAAACTTCAAAGTATCGATGATGTACCCAAAATGTCTGCATTAACCAAAATGTGTATGGGCATGATTGGAGTCAATATGCTGATCCATGGACATTTGGCGGCAATAGGGCCAAATGAAACTCCATTTGATAACGTTGAAGATGCATAGCTAAGAGATAATCGTTGGAACTTTGGTCTTTTATGAGCTGCTCTAGACCTTATTTCAAACTTTAGCGAAAAAATAGAAGGACTTCTATAATCTATTCAAATGATTCATCAGCAAATGTATTAAAATCTCTCATTGCTTCATCATAAGTATTATTATCAAATTCATAGTTCCAAGGCTCTACATACCTCATACATAAAGTTTTAGCGATTTCTAGAACTTCAGGGTATGTTCCAGCCGGAATCCTGTTTGTTTGACTTGAGTTTGCAATGACTTGTCCATAGAGATCACCAGTATAGTTTTTTAAATATTCTAAAAGTTCGGGTTGGTAGTTTGAGTCATTTGTAAGCCACCATAGAGCGGCCCCAGCTCTATTTTGAAAAATTGAATTATTAATAAATTCCTGGGTAATCATTTTGGGTGCTTCAATTCTTCCAAGAATTTCATGAACCTCAAATGCAACAGCTTGATTAGGAAAAGCATTGATGACACTCAGAGAGGTTTCAAGAGCTGCCTCGGACCAGATATTTTCAAATTGTTCATATGCATCAGTTGCACTTGTATCAATTCCAGCTGCATTTAGAAGAGTATTATGATCTATTCCATTGAAGTGACCTTCAATTCCATTTGTTGTCATTTGTGGTACATATACGAGCTGTAGTTTAGAATCATTTTTGTACCTATTGGCGACCTCATTTAACATCATACTCAAACGCTCTTGAACTTTTGTATTCCAGTACTTTGGCATATATGCCGTTATATATTTAAAAGGACTTGTTGTATGGTCTACTAAAATTTCCATTTCAAAAGTTTCCACATTGAATTGATCGATAAGCCATTGGGGTGAAAAGTTTTTATTTACTGCAAGTCTTGCTGATCCGTCAGGGTTAGTTCCACTATATAAGTCAGGGTCACTTTCATCTACTCCTGCATAGCCTCCATGTATTCCAAGACTCCATTTCTTTCCATTTGGAAGTAGGGCAAGCTGGTCTTCTATTTTAGTGAAGTCAAAAACTCCAGGGCTCGTTTCTAATTCGGCCCAAGTTATTCTTACTAAACCACCTTTTAAGGTTGAGTTTGTTACGGCCTTAGTCGTTAGTTTTGAAGTAAATGCACCTTTCGGTTTAACTATATTTGATAGGTTTTGACTTTTATTACATGCATTTGTTGTGGTTTCTGCAGGATCATCCTGTACGACATCCTCTTCCCCTTCATCACTTACAGGAAATTCTGTTGATACAGTGTTTTTAAGTTTACCCCCTAGTTCAACCGTGGATTCTTCACATGCTATAAACAAGGTGAATAGGGAAAATAGAAATATTACTCTCATAAATAACTCCGAAAGGTTTTATAGAGTATTATATCGGATGAATGAATTTGAATAAGAGGATTAAGTTTAAATTAAGGTTTAAGCAAGGAACAAAGTGCCTAACACGAATGCTTGGCACTTTGTAAGTATTGAATTTTTTATAAAGCTAATTGAGATAACTCACTCATAAGGTCTTGAGATCTTTCAACAAAAGATTTTCTTTGCTCATCATTTAGCCCTTCTCCAGAAATAGCAGCAAGGTCTTGAATATAGTAGCAAAGTTTGTTGGCAAGTTCCTTCTTGTCTTCCTTTTCAGATAGAGTGAAAGCATTTTTTACAAGACCATGGCTTGGATTCACCACGAGGGTCTTCTTAGTCGGCATTTCAAAATTTGACTGTCCCATAGACTTAGTCATTTGTTGAAAACGTTTCATTGACTCATCTACCTTGAAATATGCTGCTGTTTTAGAGTTTTTAAAGTTTCTTACTTCAACTTCCATTTGAGCAGGGTTTTTTTCATCTTTTTCACCTACTAGAATCGTTTGAAAAAGATCCTTGATTTTAATATCATTTTCAGTTGCATTTTCAGTTTCTAAAATTTCTTCAATTGCATTATCAACAAGTGTAAACTTGTATTCAATATCACCTTTTTTCTGCATCTCAATATGCTGAGTGAGATGAGGGTCGATGTATGCATCAGTAGTAATGGCCTGTATACCTTCTGCTAGAAGTTGTGCTCTAAGCGAGCTATCAGAAGCATGATCTTCGAAATAGACAACTTTTCCTTTCATTTTGTCCTGGTATTTTTCAGGAATAGCTTCAGTATATTCAGTAAGAGTCATAAATTTGTTTTCTGAATTTTTGAAAAGAATTCTATCTCTCATTTGTTCATCAAATTTTGGATCTGAAATTGTTCCATACTTTACAAAAAGTCCAATATCTTCCCAAGCCGCTTCATATTTTTCTCTATCATTTTTAAATTGTTTTTTGAGA
>CAYFHZ010000350.1:0-4140 GCA_964342535.1 uncultured Bacteriovoracaceae bacterium
TTTAGCATAGGAAGTTTGAAGTGCTAAAGAAAGCATGTGGGTGGCGATACCTTGTTTTCTATAAGGCGGTCGTACATAATATCCTATGTGACCTCCTACAGTTCTAAGAAATTCATTTAGTTCCAAACGAAGTCCCAGCCGACCAACAACTTCATTATTATAAATGGCCCAAAATGTTACTCCTTTAACGAATTCCTTGGGAGCTATACATTCATTATCAAGCAGCTTTTTAACAAATAAATTAAAATCAGTGTGAGGAAAATGGAGTTCACTTTCATGAAGATATACCCATGCCTGAACGAGGTTTTCCTCATGACTTTCTTGTAAGCCGGCCATAAAGGAATCTTTATATCTTATATCTGGTTTGATTAAAAAAACTTCTCTAAGATTCATGCCTAATCTCCTTTTCTAACACTAAAGTCAAACTTGCATCCCCGGTGGATTGAATAACTCCTCGAATTTCAAATCCTTGCTTTAGATTAAGAATAAGCATATCTTTATACTTGTTTTCTGTTTGTGTACAAACAACTGAAAAGTTATGTAACTGAGCAAATTGATGCTGTAGATGCATTAATTTCTTAGCAATTCCTCTTGATCTATAATCAGGATGTACTCCTCCACTCCAGCTATAATAAATTCTATTTGATCTCTCAAAGCCAATTTTAAAGCCAACGGGAATATCTTCACAGTATGATATAATAAGAGAAAGATTCGACTTTGTACTAAGTTCATTTCTAATTTTGGTCTTAGAATGGGGAGATTTAAATATGGACTTTTCAAGAAAATTAATATCTTCTAGTAATTTTTCTGAGAGTTTAGTAAAAAGAATTTCTTTAGTCATTATATCATTCATAGACAACTTTAATTCCATACTTTTCTAAAAGGTAAGTAGATGCTTGTAAATCAAAACAAGCATTTTTTAAACTATTCAATGAGAGGTCTATTGAATGCGAAATAACGTTTACAAACTTACCATATTTAAGATTACAATTACTAAAAAAACATTCAGTTAAATCTGATCCTGTAAAATCACAGTGATTTAAATCACAATCACTGAAATCAACTGATATACAATTTGAATCAAGAACTTTTATGTAAGGAGATTTCAGGTTTTGAAAAGATGAATAATTGAGTTGGCATTTAGAGAAAGTCATTTCACTTATCTTTTTTACTGCTGACCAATTAACTCCTATTAATTTGCAGTCTGTAAATTCATTATTGCTCCAAATTGAATTTGTTAATGCAGTATTACTAAGATTACAATTTATAAATTTGCAATCAAATAGTTTGGCCCCTCTCAGTGAAAGGCCTTCAAATTTACAATTTTTAAATATACAAGATTGGAACTCATTTGATTCAAATAAGACTTCACTTTTATCAAAAACAAGATCTTCAAAAAATTCAGACATATGTCTTATTTACTCTTTCTAGGAATCATAGCATTATATAAATCAGATCTTTCTGTCATAAGTTTCAGAGCAGTATCTACTGAATTTAAAATAGCAGTTTGATTCTCATCACAAGAACTACCTACAAGTTCTAACATAACAACTTGGCAAGCGGCCATTTGAGAGTATCTCAATTCCATTGTTTCAACATTATTAGCATCAACTTTTTGCTCATATAGATCTTTAGTAAAAATATCTGATACAAAATTTGCCACATTGTATATACTTGCAGCAGCAAGATCAAGAATAGGAGAATATACCACAGGTCCATACTCACCAAGTTCTAGTCTTAAATAACCAAAATGGCTTTCCATTTTATTCCCTAGAAGATTGTCACTTTTTACCATCGGAGTAAGTTGATAATTTGCTTCTCTGTACCCTGATAGTTTTTCACCATGAGAAGATCTCGCATCGAAATTTACTCGACAAGTATATTGAGAAGAAGCAGACCATCCACCTTTACTATTTAGAACTCTATCTGTCATAGTTGCATAGGCATTAGTAATACAGTAGTCATTCACTTCATAATTACTCAAAACAGTTTTTGCATCTAACCTTTCAGCTAAGAAAACATTTTTTTCATTACTCATGGCCGTAACACTTGTAAATAGTAAGATTGGTAATAGTAATTTTTCTTTCATACAAACTCCTTATTTGTTATCTAAATAATATTTTGGTAAATTGATACCTGAATCTTGCCGTATTCCTAGTGCTGGACAAAAATTGACTGAGTCACAGCTTAATTCTTCAGTATTAAAACATTGATAAAGCTCTTCACAAGTATTGAGAGTTTTTTTATCTCCATACATTTCAATTTGAAGAGTTGTTTTTAATCCCATGTAGTCACTAACATGAGCTTCGAATCGACATACTTCACTATTTTTTAAATCTGTCACTTGAATTGCACTTGTCTTCTCAGTACAAAATGAAATATGTGAATCACTACGAAGGTTGAAATCTGTTTTAAGCACAATATCTCTATACTTATGTAAAATATTTTTTGCACATACAGGCATAAATTCAGGCATCTTTCTTAACCTTCCCGTAAGTATTGCGGATACAGTAGGATTACTCATATTAAGGATTGGAGGTGGTCCTCCTCTATTTACCCATGGATTATAATCACAAGTCCCAGTTTTTCCTTCTCCAAGACTTCCTAAAGCGAGTTCAGAGCTACACATTTTTTCGGTATCATTTAGAACAAGACTCTCAAGTGGTTTTTGGGATGATTTAACCAGATATTTATTTTCAGTCATCTCATGAAACTCTTGAGTCATCCCAGCTGTTTGATTTCCCTTACAAGTTAGTTTTGTAAAAACGAATACATTATTACTATCTTTTCCCCAGTTATAGCATGATCTCATAAAGGGAGTACTTCGATCAGTGTAGTATTTTTCTTTTTGATCGAGATCATTTTGTAATAGAAAACCACTATCGTGGTTTCTACAGATACTTGCAACTTCACACTTAGAGACCTTATTCACTTTGTAATGATCTATATCGACTGTCATATTAAAAAAGTTTTTTCTTGTTGGCTTTAGGATAAATGGAGCTTCTACCTTTACTCCAGTAAATTCAGAACGCTTTAAATCCAAATAATAATTATAAAAGTTATTCTTTACAAACTCACGCATATCAAAATACTTTGTTTTAGCTTTTGCAATTAACTGAACTTCTGTTTCTTCTAAAACCGCTGTATTAAAACCCGCTAGCTGACAAGCAGCAGTTGCCGATATCAATTTTTGTTCAAGTAAATTTCCCCGGTAATATGTTTCTTCAACTGGATAGGCCATGAGTGGCATCCCTTTGATATGAGGACTTCTTAAAGTCGTATTTGCATATGAACTAAATATAAATAAAAAATAGAATAAAAGGAGCTTAGTCATCTAAATCTCCTAAAATTTGTTTTTCTAATAGATCTTGATCTTTAGAATTGCAAAATGTTGAAGACAGCGACTCGAGCATAATAACTTTACAAGCATGAACTGCCGCTTCAATGAGAACATCATTTGTAGGTGACAAAGAAAGAGAAACATTTCTAATCTGATCTTCTTCTTTATCATATGATATATTATCAAATTGATCATAAATATTTTTTGGAATAGCATATAAGACTCGACCATTACTGCCTAAGTCGTGATACACATCCCTTATATTTTTATATTTCTTTCTACCTTCTACATTAGTTTTAAAAAAGTACTTAGCGGTACGGTATGCAGTTTTATGGTGAGAATTATTTTTTATATCCAACTTTAAAGAACATAAATATTGTTTATATTGGCGATCAGTACTTATAATTTCAAGACTAGGAGTAAGTTCTTTATTTTGAATACAAAAATTATCGATTCTTCCTTCTGGAAAATAAGTCGAAGTTTGAAGCTCACTAATCTCAACAATATCTACTGCTAGAGCAGACATAGGCAATAGAAGAAGAGTATATAATTTACTAGTTATACGCATATAGACAAATTTCCTTTATTTAAGAGGAAATCATACAATCACGTCAAAATGTACTCAATATAATTGAAATACTTCCCTAGGGTGTCAGCTTTTTAACAGCCTATGTAAATTGCTCTAGGTCAAAAGAATCTGATCATAAAAGCTGAGATTATAGATTTAAACGTTAAATATTAAACTTTACTTTGATAAACAAGAACTTAAGGAGAGATTATGAAAATATTAGCTATGTTAT
>CAYFHZ010000351.1:0-4117 GCA_964342535.1 uncultured Bacteriovoracaceae bacterium
TACCACCAAGTATAATAATATTATCACCTAAAATCTTTACTGGATAAATATGACCAATCCATTTAACTGGCTTTCCAATATTAAGAAAACTTCCCCAGTTCGGGTTATCATGGAATCGATACTTGTTAATTAGCATGTAGAATGGTTTTTTTTGGCTTCGTGATTCACTTGAAACATCAAGAAAGACCCAAGGATTCTTGCTACTACCAAGGTTCCAACTTGGATCAGGATATGCTTGTGAGTTATAGTCAATATCTGTTTTTACAATGTGAAGCCAATTATCTGCTTGATTATGAGATACAAATATTTGAGGAAAGCCAGGCCCTGGACAAAACTTACTTGCGGTAGGAGCGAACTTTACTTGCAACTCATTAGTAGTCCATACTTTCAAAAGCTTTTTAGAGTATGAAGTAGAATTTAGGCAATCTTTCCAGTTCGTTCTAGGATATAAAGAATAAACAGCAATTAGAATAAAAAAAGATACGAGGATTAGGTATATTTTCTTTTCAAATAGTTTTTTTAAGCCTGATTTCATATTATCAGCTTATATGAAAGACTGAACTAAGTTGACTAAAATTTTTTTTTCTTAATGTCCTACTATCAACCGATAAGAGCACTTGTTAAATAGGCTTTGCGTTTTTGTTTTTATTGGCGCATAAATTTAACCAAAACAAAAAGCCTTTTTTGTTTTGCATGGCAGTAGACTCAGAGCCACATAATCGAGATTTAGGGGATTGTAGAAAAACGTGAAAACGCTTACTTAGAGCGCACGATAATAAAAGGTTAAAGTGCTAGTAAAGAGTTAACTGTAAATGCAGTTCTTGACTTCAAAGAACTTGATCCTGTTCTGCAATATTAAAATTCATTTTTTTGCTAATTCTAATTTTATCTTTTTCGCCTGTACTTGGGAATTTAACTTTTAAAATACTTTGATATATACAGCGAATCATATTTCGATCTTGGGTATCAAGGCCTTCAATTACGCCAATATGATCTATTTCTCCTGAAGGTAAAAAAGTTAATTGAAATTCGACATCACCTTGAACCTTAGGATTTTTTTTGATGGCCTTATCATAGCATAATTGAAAAGAAGAAGTTTTTGCTGCCATTAGTTTATTGAATTCATCTAGAAAACTTGTTTCCTTTGCACATTGATCTTTTGTCGTTTTATTTAGCATGCATTTTTGTTTTTCTTGGTATTCAGCAAGAATTGAGTCATATTGATTGCGTTTAGTGGCATAATCTGAAAAATCTTCTGAAAGCCCTTTCGCTTCGGTATTGAGATGTGTAAGGACTTTGCTTTTTTTCTTATAACCTTGTTTTAATGTTTTTACATTTTTCAATTCATTTTCAAGAAACTTCAATTCATCATCATCAACAACAATATTTTCAGTTCCAACGATATCAATTGCTTCTGGTCTAACATCATTTGTTTGATCTTCTGCAAATAGAGTTCGTGATATAAAAATAAGCAGTAAAAATGTAGTATATTTCATATGGCCTCCCCATTGTTTAATGGCATATCCATAATGTTGAAATGTTAACAGAATGTTATTATTGAAAAATGTACAGACATTTTTTTAATTAATCAAAATAATGTCCAAGATAAAGTAGAGAGCCTTTCTTTACACATTCTTCTATCTTAAGTTCATTTGGATGTAACATCTTTTTTTTATAATAATCAAGATACTCTTGTCTTTTTGCTGATTCATTCACAGTTGGAAGCGTTCCAAAGAGTTCTTTTTTATCCATAATTGGAAACTGATCGTAAGTAGCAATATCGTCAAAATATTGGTTCTCAAAAGCGCTGAAGAGGGGTGTTCTATCTGGAATCGTTATGATTGTAGGTTTTTTTACTGAAAAATGTTTAGCAATTTTCTCGATGATGCCGACTTTATATCTTACTGTAATAGCAGTTGTTTTCATTTCCAGTTTTAAATCTCTATTTTTAATATATTTATCAAGGTATAGTTGAGCTGAAAAAAAACTGCTTCCTGAAATTGTGTAATCAATAAGCATTATGGTTTTTGTCTTTGTTGATATTCTTCTTTTTAAAAAATCATCAAAATATTGAAATAATCCCTCTTCTTCTTGGGGAGTTAATTTTCCAACTCTGGTATCATTCATTTTATCTGCATTTGGTGAGTATCTAAAATTAGTTAAAGGAATTTCTAGGGTACTATTAGGATTTAGAATTTCTAAACTTGAGATTATAGGAGTTGGACTTCTACCAATTCCAACTACAATACATTCAGGTGGAGAACATTGATTCAAAACTAGCCTTGTAATATCTTGAATTTGGTTAAATGTGGTATCTGAAAATAAACCTCTTACATATTGATAGGCACGTAGGTTTTCAGGAGGGTGAATAACATCGGCATTTGAATATAAACTCGAAATAGTGATTAATATATAAAAAATGAGTTTATAGTTCTTCATAATGATCTTTTCGTCTATTTCCTTTGAAAAATATAGAATAAAATAAAGTACGCGACCATTTTGCTCGGGCAAGTTCAAACTTCAAACAGATCAATATTTAAGCATGCAACAACTTCAGGAGTTGTTTTTTTTACCTTTTTGCTCGCTAGTTCAATGAAATCCAAAATATCATTTTTAAGAGTTTTAAAATCTTCTTTGGAAATAGATAGTGGGGCGGTAAAAGCTAATTCCTGAGGAGCAAGACTTTCGAAGTTCTCAATTGCTTTGATTCTCCAGTTGGTATGATGTCTTATAACTAGAGGAGAAGTGGCTTCCAAGTGGGTTCTAGTATTACCCATTTTGTATTTACCATCGTTATTTATACATAATCCAGTATCTATTAAAAAATCGATAATTCGCAGTGCTTTTAAAGGCTCAATATTAAACCTCGAAGAAATACTTTCGATCGTGTCATATCCATCAATCGATGTACTTAACCAAATAGCAATATACTGCCAATTAGAATAGTAAAGAGCTAATGTATTTTCATCTATTTTCTTTTTTGCTTTAACTCTTGAAGAAACTTTACTGAAATTATTTTTTATTTCCTCTAACTTTATTGAATAATAATCTTTTAAATCATGAGTACCTGATTTTTCTTTTTGAACAAGAAGAAGAAAATAATCTTTTTCAAGTTTATTGAACTTGAAATACTCTGTGATTTTAAGTGCCTGCTCCATAGAAAAATCTTTGTTTCCACTCAAGACCTGACTTACTAAAGTGGAGTGAACATTCAAAAAAGAAGATATTTTACGAAACTGTCCTCTTCCCTTATTAGGACTTTTATCAATTAAAGCTTTTATATAGGCCTTATAATCATCAAACTTATAGATATGAATATTTGTTGTCATCTTGATTACCTCTAGGTCATTAAATTTGAATAACAAATACTAATTAAATCTGTTTTTTTCAAGTGAAATTCATAAATATGTAAAAGCTCATATCCATAAGGGATATTGATATAAAATTTCTAAGTCTTATTGCCAATTGGCATGAACTAGGAGAACACAACAATAGGAGATAAAATGAAAAATTATTTATTTATTTTAGGAATTCTTTCATTTAGTAGTTTAACGTTCGCAGAAGGGGGAATGGCCTCTGGAGGTGGTGATGTAGTTGTGTGTCAATCACAAGGAAGCTTGCCAACAGTTGAGCTATTAGATTTTTACGAAGGTGAAAACGTTTTTGGTGATGAGCTAAATAATCTCAGAAACTCAAAGCTGAGTACGGACGAAATTTTAGAGATCGTTCTTAAAAGAATGGATCGTACAGCCTATGGGTACCTTTCAACTTTAACGAAACTCAGTGGTTTTAAGCGTAAGACTCTTAGAGATATGGTTAAACATGTTCAAGAAAAGAAAAAAATCATTAAGAATTATATTAAATTGAAACCAATCAATGATTCTTTTGAGGAATTTGATCCTCCTGCCCATTGTGAAATTATTCAGGCAGCATCTTTTAGAACTGAAGATCTTATTTTAATTAATAAAGATATTTGGGATTTATTTAGTGAATTTGATCGTGCAGGACTAATTTTCCATGAAGCAGTATACTGGTATCACAGACTTTTAACAGAGCAATATGGCTCAAGAAGATCTAGAAGAATTGTGGCAAAAGTTTTTTCAGATTTATGGGAAAT
>CAYFHZ010000352.1:0-4107 GCA_964342535.1 uncultured Bacteriovoracaceae bacterium
TCAATTGCTGTATTTGCTCTACCAAGCTTTCCTATGGCATCAGCTACAAGAGGATGCTCTTTTAGCTTCTTATCAGTATAGGCCAATAGCTCTCTTGCCTTTGTCATACTCACATCGGGAGTTGTTACAGGCATATAAAGAATTTCACCTTCATTCAGAGAGGGCATAAATTCTTTACCTAATTTTGAATAGGCAAACATTCCTAGTATAAAAATAATTGTAGGAAAAATGACAAAAATTTTTCTATTATCAAGCATCCAATTAAGAGCTGGTCTATATTTTTCAACAATAAAAAGACTTACTTTATTTTTCTCAATTGGCTTTAACTCTCCTTTTAATAAATATGCTGATAATGCAGGAACTAAGATGATTGCCACAACGACAGACCCAAACATAGCAAGTGTTTTTGCCCAAGCAAGTGGACCAAATAACTTTCCTTCACTTCCTTCAAGTCCAAACACTGGCAAGAATGTAACAATTGTCGTTGCAACTGCAGTTAGAATTGCAGGCCCAACCTCACGTGCTGATTTAACGATGATTTCAATTCTATCTTTCTTCGATGTATTAGGATTTTCGGCTAAATGAGAATATATATTCTCAGTCATAATAATCCCCATATCAACCATTGAACCAATGGCAATAACAAGCCCGGACAAACTCATTACATTTGAGTCTATTCCTAAAAACTTCATTAGAATAAAGCTGATTCCCACACCAAAAGGAAGTGTAAGGGAAACTAAGATTGATGATTTAAAGTGAAGCAAGAATAAAAGAATTACAATAATAGTTATTATAATTTCTTGTCCAAGAGCTGAATAAACTGTACCAATTGTCCTCTCGATAACTTCTGTTCGATTATAGAACGGTACAAGTTTAACACCTTTTGGAAGTCCTTTTTCAACAATTGAAAGTCGTTCTTTTACATTATCAATAACTTCTTTAGGGTTCTCACCAAAACGCATGGTAACAACGCCACCAACTGACTCAACGCCATTTTTATCAAGTGCACCTCTTCTAAATCCCGGTCCAATATTCACACTAGCTAAATCTTTCACTCTAATCGGTGAATTATTCTTTACTGCAACTACAACATTTTCAATATCAGAAATGCTTTTAAAGAAGCCCTTACCACGAACAACAAACTCTCTATCACCATCCTCAACAACTTCTGCACCAACATCAATATTACTGTTCTGAATTGATTTAATAAGTTTTGAGAAGTGAACGTCATAGGCAAATAGCTTATTTGGATCAACGTCTATTTGGTATTCTTTTACAAAACCGCCAATACTAGCAACTTCACTTACTCCCTCTACTCCTTGGAGGAGATAACGGACATAAAAGTCCTGTATTGATCTAAGTTCTGCTAGTGACTTTGGCTTTGATGCACCTTTCTCATTTTCAAGTGTGTACCAAAATATTTGTCCTAATCCCGTCGCATCAGGCCCCATATTAGGGGTTACCCCTGGGGGAAGTTCAGAAGTAGCAGTGGATAACTTCTCTAAGAGTCGGCTTCTACTCCAGTAAAAATCTACATCATCCTTAAAAATCACATAAATAATTGAAAAGCCGAATGCCGAGGTAGCACGAATATTCTTTACCCCCGGAATTCCTTGCATCATTACACTTAAAGGATATGTAACTTGTTCTTCTATATCTTTGGGAGATCTACCAGCCCATTCAGTAAAAACAATTTGTTGATTCTCTCCAATATCTGGAATTGCATCAATTCTTGCTGTTTTAAGAGAGAAAATTGACAGCAATGCTATAAAGACAAACCCTATTACTACAACTGCACGATTACGAATAGATAATTCTATTAAGTTCTGAATCATAGTTTGCCCTTAGTGGTTGTGGCCTGAAGTTTTGGATTCTTTCATATCTTCGTAGCCACCAAAAAGTTGTGCTTGAGCATCTAATAGGAAGTTTCCTTCAATCACGACTTCTTCATCTTCCATGAGTCCATGTTTAATTTCAACGTAACCTTCAGATTCATAACCTGCATGAACAGTTTTTGCCTGAAAGTTCTTTCCAGAAACCTTGACCCAGACGACTTTTCTTTTACCAGTATCAATTACTGCCGTTCTTGGTACAACAAGAGGCATTCCTTCTATTTCTACATTTAAAACTGCATTTGCAATCATTCCGGGTTTTAGCTTACCTGAAGCGTTTTCAATAGTAGCTCTAACTTTTAATGTTCTGGATTTTTGATTTAAGACAGGATTTACAAAGTCTATTTCACCAACAAGCTTTTCTCCCGGAATAGCTGTAAATTCTAAATCTACTTTTTGTCCGATCTTAATTAGTGATGAATCATGTTCATATACATCCATCTCCACCCAAACATCAGAAAGGTCAGTGAGTTCAAAAAAGTTTTGCCCTTCTTTAAAGTACATTCCAACTGTTGCATTTTTTGATCTCACAATACCTGTTGCATTTGAATAAATTGTTATCTGCCTTGGAACTTCTCCTTCTTTATACCATCTATCAATTTGATTTTTTTTAATTCCCCATAAATTTAGTCTTTCAATAGTCTGATCAAGCATATCTTTAAATTCTCTATTCTTGCTTTTTACATAACTTTTTCGAGCTAGTAAGTACTCTTCCCCCGCAGTTATAAGTTTTGGACTGTATAGATCAATGACAGGATCTCCAACTTGAACGAAACTCCCAGTTGACTTTACATATACCTTTTCAACTCTTCCCCCTATTCTTGCTGGTATGTTACTCTCCTTTTCTTCAGATTGAAGAACAGAGCCGAGAAGTCTAATTTTTTTTGTCATCTTCATCTTAGTAACAGGAAAGAAATCAGGCTCAAAATGTTTCAACTGGGCTTTTCTTAATTTTACTTTAGCAACTACCTTAGCAGCTTTATTCTCTTTTGGTTTCTTAACCATTGGAGATCCATCTATAGGACAAATATCTTCCGTCTCGCTCGTAACATCAGGAAAGTCTTTACATTGCCAAATATCTTTTTCAATAGCTGTTGCTTTAACTTGAAATTCTTCTTCGTCATCAACTTCAATCTTGGTTAGATTCATGTGACAAATCGGACATTTTCCAGGCTTAGCTTCTTTAACTTGGGGATGCATAGAACAAGTATAGTAAACTTTAGGTTTAGAATGATTATGATTGTCTTGAGATGTGCTAGAACCGTCTTTTTTACATGAAACGCCTAAAGCGAGCAAAAAAAGTAAAAATATAATACTGATTGATTTATTCACTTAAAGGTTCTCCTTTTACGTATTTTAATGTTGCTCTCTTGATATCTCTTTTCGCTTCAAGCATCACTTTCTGCATGAGGATTTTTTGTAATTTAAGCTCACTTTGCAAAAGCTCGTTGTACGTTGCCTCTCCAACACTATAAGCTTTAGCTGTAATTTTCCGAGAGTTATTAGCAAATTTAACTGTCTCGGTCTTTAGTATCGATAATTCTGAGAGAACTTTTTCAATTTCTTTATTCAATATAGATACATCTCTATTTTTTTGTTTTTTATAGTTTTCAAAGTTTTTAGTGGCCATATATTTCTCTTGAACAACCTGTCCATGCTTAGAATACTTCTCCCCTGAAAATGGAAGAGGAAAACTAATCGCAGCTCCTACAAAGTCTCCGTTATCATCAATATTTGATCTTTTTGTGTATCCTACAGACACTGTTAAGTCAGGTACATAATTTTGTTTAGAAGCAGTTAGAGCAAACTCTTTTGCTTTTAACTTTTCTTTTAATCCAAGTTCTTTGTTATCTCTAATCTTCTTTGAATTAGTTTTTAGAGACTTCCAGGGTATAGAAGTTTCTTCAACTTCGGAAGTGCCTATATAATAATTTAAGCGATCATCTATTTGAGATAACTCATACTTTTTATTATTTAACTCACTCTCAATTTCAGACTTTCTAATTTGAATATCAAGAAGTGCTTGCTGAGAAGTTTTTCCTGTAGAGTATAGCCTCTTACTAACTTTAAGAATTTTTGAAATCCATGTTTTGTTCTCTCTTAAAATTCCTAGCTCTTCAGATACTTTCCTTTTGAAAATCAATATTTCCCAAAAAGCCTTAGTGAGAGCTTCTTTCTTATCATCTGCTTCAAATTGATATGCATTTGAAAGAGA
>CAYFHZ010000353.1:0-4083 GCA_964342535.1 uncultured Bacteriovoracaceae bacterium
GACCTCTTAAGCCTTCAGGAACAAAATTATCCTGTGAAATTTCTGGCATTTCGTATTCATAAAAACCTTGGTGAATACTATTGCTGTGGTCATAAGCAATTAAAGGAGTTGCACTTCCTTCTGATTTCACTGAACGAACTTTAGGACCATCAGAAAAACCATTTTTATTACTATAAAGGATATTAGCAAATCCATGTCCAGGCTCATAATGAAGAAAAAGTAATCTTTCATTTCCTGAGTTATCACGGCCACATTTAAGCATTCCACATACAACCGTTCCTCCTGATACTTTTTCTATTCCACGGTCGAAGTCATCCTTTTCACGCGATTCGCCTCTAGTACAATTAACCTCTGTGCCATCTTCCAATGAGATAGTTAATTGGCCAGAGTGAAATTTTCTTAATATTTCATTTTTCCTTTTACTTATCTCAGCGAGTTTTTTTTGAAGAAATCTTTCAAAGGTTTTGGACCTTTCTTGTATTTTTTCATCATTAAATGAAGGTTGGTTTAAGTTAGATTCTATAAGTAAAAGCAGGGAATAGTCTGTTGCAAGACTTTCTGGTGGAATATAAGGGGTAAAATTTAAATTTCCAACATAACTACCTAGACCAGGAATATTACCTAAATTGCTTTGATATAGGAGTTTCCCCTCGCTGTCTTCTATTTTACTTACTGTAAAATTCTTGTCTTTTGCTAGATCAGCTAGGTTTCCAAATGCGATATAAGAATCTCCAAAAGAGCGAATAATTAAATATTCTTCGCCATTTAAGCAGAAAAAACCTTGAATAGAAACTTCCTCTGAACATGATACTGGATTAGGAAGCCCCTCTAGCTCTACTTTGACATTTTTAGCTAGGGATACTTGGCAGATAGTGAATATAAGTAATGAGAATACTAGCCTATTCATAAGCTTCTTATCGGCATATTTCACTTACTCCTAAAGCTCCAGAAGGGAATGATTAAAAGAGTCGGGTTTAAGGGCTTAAACCTATATCCATTCTTACTGTTGTCCAGTCCCATAACATTTGAGATACCTTTTGTGTCACAGGTGGACACATTTAAGGGAGTTATGTACATGTCCCCAAAAATAAATATCCCTTTTTCTTTAAAATGGACAGCATTTCGATATATTAATATTCCTTTTTCAGTTCGTCCGAATATACATAACTGTCGAAAAGTTAACGTTAACTAGTTTGGTTAATACTTTCTTGCTGCTGCCATACGTAAAATATACAAAAACTACAATCAGCAGCTCTATTTTTTGTATATTTGTAAAACAACAGTGAATAACAATTTGTAATCTTACAGACAAACAAGGTGCAATTTTTATGAAAAGATTCATTCTACTTTCATTCCTACTCACAAGCTTTTCTGTTTTGGCAAACGAAAGAGCGCGTATTGTCTATGCATGTCAGGATTTTTCAGGCAACAAACATGCTAGACTTTCGTGTGTCAAGTACGCTAGAAGTACAGTGGTCGTAAATGCATGTGCAAACCTTTCTTCTTACAAAAGTGCCCGGATAAAATGTATCAAAACTAGCAAGTAAAGGATTATCATAAAATTAAACTTTAAAATAAAGTCAAGAATATTTGTAAAATTAATAGCCTAAAAAGGAGAAAGAAGAACATGAAGACCATAATATTAATATTAACAATACTTACCTCTATCTCTGCCTTTGCAGATGATTATAGATGTATCGAATTTAAATCGAAAAACTTAGGAAACCTATGTAAAATAGAAGAATTTCATGATGACCTTATTCCTACAACTAGTGGCTGTCTGCCTAATCAATTTCGTTGTGTAACTTTAAGCTCATGTGAAATCGTTAAAGCATTTTCTGTTAAGAAAAAAGAACAAGATTTTTGCACAAGAGCCTCAGAAGAATTACCTGTATGCTCAATTAGTCGGTTAAGTCGAACTCAAACAGCATGGAATTTGTATGTAGGAAGAAAATCATATCCATACTTAGGAGAAAATAAAACTCCAGTATCATACACTGAATATGAAGAAGTTGTTCAAGTAGCTAGAAATTTAGCTAGAAGTGGAAGGTGTTTTTACCATGAAGATGAAGATTTAATTAACTAAAATGGAGTATAAAATGAATAAATCAATATTGAATATTTTTTTAATTCCCTTTTTACCTCTCAACTCTTTTGCTAATGAAATACTGATGACGAAGTTAGATAGAAAAGAAGCGCTAGAAATTTTCTCACAATATCAAGTTATCGATTCTTATGATATGGATAAAGAGAAAATAGTCACACCTTGGGAGGTCTATATGACTACAAGTGGTGATAGAGATGCTCAGGCACAAAATTCTAAAGCAAAAATGCTTGATTTTTTCATGAAAAGAGTCAACAAAATAAATAGCTTCTATATTCCTAAGGATGGGGGAGATATTGTATTACCGGGAACTATTATATCCTCATTTAAAAACATTTGTATCGAGACGGGGCATGAATATGAGACGATAAATTCTTTCGAAAATGAAGGTTATTCCAACTATGTAGATTATGAGTATGATTATTTTTCTGACACTTACATAAATCTTAATTCTCATAACTCGCAAAAATTAAGCTTTAACAAAGCACTTGGTCTAAAGCAACATGCAGAAATTAATAGCAAGAAAACTAGGTTACTCGCTAAACAAGATGTAAAATATAGTGCTCAGTTTCTGAAAGAAAACTCAATTAGTAATCAAAAAATTTGGGACAATACAACTAATAAGTATTATGTATATGATAAGGATGAAAACTATAATCGAAACTATGGTTATCAAAGAATTATTCCTCACGAATATTGTAAAGAAAGAGTAGTATTAATCCAGTCTGAAATGGAAGTTCAAATTTTACCTAGGGCCATTAGGGAAAATAGATCTCAAGAATTGACATCAAAATTCTTTAATATGTTAGTAAGCGAGCTTGAAAGAAAAAGTCAACATGTCAGGAATGTATTTTCAAACCATAATAATGAAATGGTATTCTCCAAAATGATGAATACGGACACCTTTAGTGTTGGAGCTGATATAATTAAAAATACTTGTAACAAGTCTAAACGTATTTTTTATGGACAAGAAGAGGTTTCTTACAGCGAGTGCTTGGTAAACTTATTCTATAATCACTATACTAATGTATCATCGGAGTATATAGTTGCGCTAAATAAAGTTAAATCATTTAGTGAACTCCATCCTACATTAACTGATATTTATAGAAATGAGAAATGCAGCTTTTCTTCTCATTTTGATGAAGCAGAGATATTTTTTAAATATAGAATATATATTCAAGATGGATATGATTACCTAAAGATACCATTTCAGTATTCAGCAGAAGAAAAAGCTGACTTTCGCTTTAGAAAAGCAGTCAATGGTATTCATCCATCAAAAAGTTATGAACCATTTTCGAGAAGCTTTTCTCCGGTAATACCTTTAGCTAAATGGAAACAGGAGTGTGTTAATCAAATTTAACTAATTAAATAACTGGCCCTTGCTCGAAAGAGCTAGGACTTGAATGAAAAAAAATAAAATTTGACTGAAAAAGCTAGCTTTCTCAGTCAATGAATAAAAGACAAAGAAAAGATGCCAATAGGGGCAATAGAAAAAACATTATTTTAATTGAAAGGAGATTATTATGAAACCATTTCTATTCTTAATTTTAAGTTTACTAACCTTTAATGCTCAAGCTCAACAAAAATTTACTTATAAATTTGATAAAAAATACATTAATGATAGTGGTCTCTACCAGGAGGGAACGTTAACATTAAGTGATTATAACCATGACATGAAATCAATAGTTTATCATTTAAAAATATCTCAATCTACGGAATGTACTGGACCCTACTTTTGTTCTCAAGAAGGCCATGAGGTATACAACTTTAGAAATCTAGTTGCAGCGCAAACAGAAAGGTTAAATAATTGTGTAACAAAATACACAGCTCATACAAACACAAATGATAATCAATTTGCTGAAGTCCAAATATATAGACTATGGTATCGTGACAGTTCGACTTGCGCTAAATATGGGCACTTTACAAATGGCCATGACTATCGAATAGAAGTAAAAGACCACTTTTATTATTCCAGTCCA
>CAYFHZ010000354.1:0-4078 GCA_964342535.1 uncultured Bacteriovoracaceae bacterium
TCTATTATCTGAAAATGAAAGAGTTTTAACTGATGTGGAAAGAAAAGAGCTAATCATCAAAAATATGGTTCACTACATTAGGTTGATTGAAGGCCAAGAGACTCTACTTGAAGAGTTAAAAGACCAACACTTTCCTGATTTAGATATCAACAGAATCTTAACAGGAAGAAAAAGCCCTACTATCTAGGATTAACTATGCTAAAAACTGAAGCAATTAAAATTGATTACAGAAAATACTTAGGGAGTTTTATTATGCTTACCTTTGCTGGGATTGCTCTTACTAGATGGAGCCAGTCAAAAGAGCTATTCTTCCTATTGCTGGCCTTTCGAGATTTAATTGCTTCACTTTTCTTAGCAAAAAGAGAAAATGCTCAAATAGAAGGAAGTAAAACCATGGCCATAGTAGCTTACTTATCAAGTGGTCTACCTCTACTCTATTTATCCGCTCCACTTGGAATGGAAACAAGGTTTAATTCGTTAATAGCAGACTTATTTACTATTTTTGGTTTTCTTATTGTCACTTGGGCTACAATAGACCTTGGAACAAAATTAGGGGTTTCTCCAGCCAAACGTGGTGACAAAGTAACTAAAGGCCTATATAGCTTTGTAAGCCACCCTATGTATCTTGGGTACGGGTTAGCTCAGATTGGTTGGATAATTCTCAATAAATGGAATATTCTTTACTATTTTATTTCATTAAGTCTCTTCTATATTAGAGCCAAAGCTGAAAATAAGATAATAAAGAACCCTTAGATCATCAATTAATATCCTAAATTTGAATTGGCACATAATTCGTTTTAAAATATCATTTCTTTAAATAGTCTTTTGGAGAAATGATATGGATATGCGAAAAATAATACAATACGATGATGTTATAAAGTTTCAAGCTGTTGTAATTGAACACCTAAAAAGATATGAAGCTGAAAATAATTTAATTATCGGCTTACTAGACACATTATCTCAAAACAAATATCACTATTCAGACATAGAACCTCTTCTCTTGGTCATATACAATGAAGACAAATTATCCTCTGTGTCTATAATGACACCTCCATACAACATAATTGTGTCAAAAGCAGAAAATCAAGATTTAGAACTGCTTGCCAATTATATATATGAAAGAAAAATTTGTATTCCAGGCGTATTGGGACCAAATAGAGAAGCTGAAGTCTTTGCTAACTATTATTCAGATCTGAGTTCAAAAAAGTTTGAAATAGAGATGAATGAAAGAATTTATCAAATTGATAATGTTGAAAGTCAAAGTATGCCTAATGGGAAAATGAGATTCGCAACAATGAATGATTATGTTTTTCTAAAAGATTGGGCAAGGTCATTTGCAATTGATGCAAAAATGTCAGAATACGACATTGAAAAAACTGCAGAAAGGTTCAAAAAGAAAATCTCTGATAAAGCAGTTGCAATATGGGATGATGGCGAACCTAGAGCAATGGCTACATACCAAGGGAAAACTCCTAATGGAGTAAGAATTGGTCATGTATATACACCAGATGAATTTAGAAAAAATGGCTTTGGTGGAGCGGTGACAGCTTCTCTTACAGAATATTTATTAAATAATGGTAATAAATTTTGCTTTCTTTTTACTGATTTAGACAATCCTACTTCAAACTCAATTTACAAAAAAATTGGGTATAAAGAAGTATGTGACTTTAACATGTTAAAGTTCCAAACAGCAAAGTAGGGTTATAAACTATCGCAACCATGCAATACTTTAAACTATCGCGCGATACTTTAGTGCGATAGTTTATTTTTTATAATTCCCCCTCTAATTTCATAAGCTATTAAAATCACTCAAGCACATCAATTTTCAAAAGTTGGCACGTAATCCGCAATATATAAAACCAGAAACGAACTGAAATTAATCAGGGGGATTAAATGGTTTTAATAGAATTAAAAATTTCATCTTTTTTTAAATCAATATCTTTAAAAGCAAAACGAGTATGGCTTCATATGAATAGGCCAATCAATGACAAACGCTTTAAGGAAATTGAAGAGCAGAAAAGAAGAATTCACTTTTACACGGATTTTAAACTTTAAAAGTAAGGAGGATGCCAAGTGAAAACAAGTGTAGTTGCAAGTATTAAACAGACAGTAAGAGAGTGGTTCGGTCTATTATCCGTTGAAGAGATCATCTCTAACAGAAACTTAAGTCACATCTTTGAAAACATTGAAACTCTCCTAGCAAGAATGGAAGAAGCAAATACAAAAGGTCTTAGTTATGAAAAATGTCCTTGCTAGAGAAATTAACAAATTATTAGAAGAAGTCTCAAAAGAAGAATTAAGAAGAAACAATCAGCTCAAAGGAAAAACAAAGAAGTTAAAAGAGCTAGTAAAGAAATTAACAGTTAATAAGGGGGAAAGTAATGAATAAATTTGAAATCGTATCAGGAAATATTTTTGAAGGAAGTTTACATGGGTCTAAATATGCTGGCGTTGCTCACTACAAGAAAGAAAAAGAGTATTACAAAATGCATCTAAACATCTTTCCTAACATCACCTATTTTGTAAGAAAGAATAGAAATACATCTAGCTATACTATTTTTTCAAAAATGGTGAACACAAATGATGGTGTTAAATTTAATAACCCTGTTGGACATGCAAAGATTTTAGATAATCTAAAAACTCATATGTCAGTAAGATTTGATGTATTGAACATTTCGCTATTTATGAGTTTATTTCCAACAGAGTAGATTCATCCACTAAACAAATTAAGACTCCATGAGCCTGAAGATCAGGACAAAAGAATTTTAAAACTCAAAAGGAGTCTTATTTATGAAATTATCAAAATATATTGTACCAAGTTTATTTTTATTTAGCTTGTTCATCATCCCAGACATGGCCATGGCAAGCGTTGAATCCTCACTCAATGCCATACAACAAAAATTTATCGGAACACTATTACCCCTATTAGCAGTCATTGGCCTTGTAATAGCTGGTTTTAGTTTTCTAACTGGGAGTCAGAATGCAAGAAGTCACCTTGTCCTAGCAATTGTTGGTGCAGTTGTAGGCTTTGGTGCCCCATCAATTGTTAGCTTTATTCAAAGTCTTATCCACTAAGAGAGGTATTTATGAGCATTAAATGTACGCCTGTAAGTAAATGCCTTGATAAGAAAACTCTCCTCTGGGGATTTGAGATGGCCGATCTCATAATTGTCTTTATGTTATTGGCCATATTGAACTTCTTATTTGGGCAAACTGATCAGAAGCTATTGTTAGTATGGTTGCCTCCTCTAATCGTGGCACTAGTTTTAAAGTATGGGAAAAAAGGCAAGCCTGATAACTACCTCGTTCATTGGGTTAGGTTTCAGCTAAAGAACGGAATCTTTAGTGCCTTTAAACTTCCAAGCAATGACAAGTTGCCTCCTAGATTAAACAAGGAGGTGTCATAATGTCAGTAGCTATAAGTGATCAACTACAAGTTTGGGGTGTTGAAGAAGATACTATCATCTATACAGATGGTAGTATCGGCTTTGGCCTAGAACTATCTCCTATTGATGTAAGCTGTATTGATGGATTTGGTGCAAATGATATTCACGAAAGTCTTTCTAAATTTCTTAACACTCTTCCTACAGGAATAGATATACAGTTTATTCAAGAAATTTCAGAAGGAAATGAGAAAGTCATTTCTGAAAATGAAAAACTATGTGGATTATCAAAGTCTGATTTAATCAAAGGGCTAAATCTAAAGAAAGTTGAATCTTTGAGAGAACTTGATTCTTATGGTCTCCTGCCAGTTCATAAACTTAAACTTATAATAAGAAAGCCCTTAACAAGATCTATTTTGACTAAAAAGAGTATCTTCTCTAACGATAGGTTGTTTCCTGAGATATCAGAAAGAAACTTAAATCATGAAGGTAAAACTCTAAGAAAGTTGAAGTCTGAAATAAAAGGACAGCTAAATAAGCTTGGTCTAAATATTTCAGATATACCAACACAAAAAATTGTTTCAGAAGTTTATGATCAATGGAATCCAACTCGTTCTTTTAAAAATAAGGTAAAGTTAGAGAATTATGACCCTAGCGATATTCGATCATCTGTTACTTACACAGATGTGGTACTT
>CAYFHZ010000355.1:0-4066 GCA_964342535.1 uncultured Bacteriovoracaceae bacterium
CCTCTTATTTGTTCTTGAGCTAAAGGTATTGGAGTAACCATTTGAGGTTTTATAACTTCTTGCACTTCCATAACAGGAATAGCATATTCTTCACCACCAATTTTAAAACCACAATATTGTGAGATTGCTGACTTGACGACTTCCATATTAATTCTCTCCCAAAATTTCTACGACTTTATCTGCCACTTCGAATTTTTTAAATTTTTCCATATGAAAATTAAATCCGTGTTCCTTTCCTTTATTTATATCTTCTTCTGAAAACCTTGTGGATAATGCTAAAATAGGAATTACTTGGTTATCAAGTTCTTCTCTTACTTTTTTTGCTAGTTCATATCCATTAAGAAATGGCATTTCTATATCAGTTATAAGTAAATCAAAATTAGACGACTTCATGACTTCAAAAGCATCTTCACCATGATTGGCCAAGACAACTTCAAACCCCATTGATTCAAGAAGGTCAGATTCCATCTTACGATACATTGGTGAATCATCAACAATAAGAACTTTTTTACCTTTATGAGAGGATTTATGCTTTTGAGTTTCTAACTTTATACCACCAATATTTTGAGCTTCAATAATTGAATACAAATCAACAAGTGATATAGTTCTATCTTGAATGAAAACTGTACCCAAGATACCTTCTCTATCTACAGCAGCATTATCTATGATAACTTTATCAATCGAAATATCATTTACTTCCTTAACTATAAGACCAAAATGCTTACCTTGAATCGTCGTCACAATACAGGATAAAGCCTCTACTCCATTATCTTTATAATTTTCTAATGCTGATTTAGCATTGAGACGTAATGTTTTTTCAATATTAATAAGCGGCATTGGTGCATTTAAATATCTAACAATTGGTTGATTACCAGTAAATTCGATATTCTTAACTGGAAATTCTTCAAGTCGCGAAACAAGAGAGAGAGGTACCGCATAGTCCCTATTATCAAATAATTTAAACAATAAGTTTTCTTGAACTTCACTACCGTCTACCAATTCCTGACTTTGCTGTTCAGCAAAATTTAATTCGGATGATGTAATGGAGTGCGACCCACCTTGAACAGTACTTAGAAATCCGAGAGCGTCTAAGATTAGTGCTACCTTACCATCTCCCATAATTGTTGCCCCCCCAAAAAGTGAGAGCTGTTTAAGACTGGTACTAAGTGGTTTAACAACTATTTCTTCTGTATCTAAAATTTCATCAACAATAATTCCAAAAAATCGATTTTCAGCACTTAAGATGACAATATTATAAGATTCTTTATTGAGTTCGGTAAACTGACTTTTAGTTTCTATTTTCTCTGAATGAACTTGCCCCTGAGCTGTATTCATTACATTTTCTAAATCTAAACGCTTCTCATGAACGTTTTGTAGACTTAACTCATCTGAAAGCCTAAAGACAGGTGTCAGATCACCTCTTAGTTTTAAAAACTCGCTTCCTTGTATTTTTTCGATAGCAGATTTATCTTCTTCTGTCTCCAGTCGAACTAGCTCAACAAGATTTAATTGTGGAATAGCAAATGATTCATTATTTGATTTTATAATAAGAGCTGGAACTATCGCTAATGTTAGTGGTATTCGTAACTTGAAAGTTGTTCCAACCCCAAACTCAGATGTTACAACTACAGAACCACCAATTTTTTCAATATTCGTTTTAACAACATCCATTCCAACACCTCTACCACTGATATTCGTTATTTTCTCAGCTGTAGAAAAGCCTGGAGCAAAAATGAGATTATAAACTTGATTATCAGTCATCGACTCATATTTTTCTTGAGTAATAACCCCTTTCTCTATTGCTTTTAAACCGATTTTTTCACGATTTAAGCCTCTTCCGTCATCAACAATTTCAACGGTAACTTGACCGCTTTCATTATAAGATTTGATATGAATTGTTCCCTCTTTTGGCTTGGTTGTATTCTCTCTTTCTTCGATCGTTTCCATTCCATGATCACAAGCATTTCTAATAATATGTACGAGGGGATCCTTAATTGCTTCAATGAGAGTTTTATCTAATTCTGTCTCCTGTCCTGAAAGTTTAAGGACAATACTTTTACTATTTTGTCTCGAAAAATCTCTAACGAGTCTTTCGAATTTAGTCAAGATACTACCAATAGGCTGCATTCTCGTTGACATAACTTCACTTTGCAACTCAGAAGTGATCGTATTGAGTTGCTGAGCAAGTTTAGAAAACTCATGGTCTTCTCTTTGATTTGAAAACTGCAAAATTTGATTTCTGTTGAGTACTAATTCTCCAACAATATTCATAATTTTATCTAAGACTTTTACATTCACTCTAACAAATGAATCCGCAATACTTTTTCTATTGTCATCTATAACTGCTGCACTTGTAGTATTCCCTTTTGAACCAGTTTCCTTTTGAGTTTTTGGAACTTGTGGCTCCGGCTTTACTTCAGGTTTTACTGCTGGCTTTACTTCTGGTTTTACTTCTTCTTTTACTTCAGCTGCAGGTTTAGCTTCTTTAAATAATGCTTGCTTAGCAGGTTCATTTATCTCAACTGGCTTTTCCTCGACTTGAGTGCTTTTTTCAGCAGGAGGTCCTTCGCTAGATCCAAAGTCTGCTTGTAGTTCCTCTAGTACATGTGGGTCTATTTTTCCATCACCAATCAGCTCTTTTAAAGAATCCAGAGCAGCAGAAGAAAGTCCTTCATTATCATCTGAACTCTCCGGTTCAGGAGATGTCTTCGTTGAAGTATCTTGAGCAATGGGTTTTTCCATTTCTTCAATTAGTTTTTCCTCTTCATCGGCCGTAGAAAAAATTGATCTATGACCCTCTATTAATGAGCCAAGCTCGCCATCATCTTGCACCCCTTCACTAAAATCAGACTCAGCAGCATTTACTTCACTATCTGCGATTTCGCTCTCAGGTACAGGAGAAGACTGTTCAATTTTTCCACTCGTATTTAAAAGATGTTCTAAACTGGCCTTATTTGTATTAATTTCGACATCACCCTCTACATCTGACGATTCCAAATTTTTAAGAATCAAATGACAGATATCAAAAGTTTCTAATAACGTATCAATAATATCAGAGTTAATAAGAAACTTTTCTTCTCTTAGAGCATCTAATAAATTTTCTGCAGAGTGAGTAATATCTTGTAAAACTTTATATCCTAAAAAACTCGCAGATCCCTTCATTGTATGAACGGTTCTATATAGCTTATTTAAAAGGTTCTTATTTGTAGGCTCTTTCTCAATTTGAGTAAGATCTTCATTGATCGTAGAAAGATTCTCAAATGATTCAATTAAAAACTCATTTTTTAAAGCACCATTATCCATTTTAACTCCATGTTTTGATTCATTTTATTCTAAGGCATCTTGCTATTTTATGAAATAAAATTTTAAGGGGAATTTTTAACCAAATAGCCTATAGAATCAATAACCTAGAGAAATAAACTTATTCAGTTCTTAGACAGTGAATGAGGGATTGCTTAGAGAGTAGTTGATCAAAAGAATCAACCAGTCTTTATATATGGTATTTTTTACTTCTTAAATTGTACTAAAGCTTTACTTTCCTATTCGACACAACCTGTTAATAAACCTAACAAAGCTAAATGTCTTTTAAAATTCCTCTTAAACCTTAACAAAAAGATAACAAACAGCTGGCCCATTATTTGATATCAATGCTCAAGCACAAGGAGATATAAATGAATAGTAAAGCTGAAACACAAATAAATGAATTTTCAAAAAATGATCTTTTAGATTTAATAATGAGGTTTCTTTTAGTTATATCTTTGCTTTATCTGTTTCTAGTTGGTGTCTCTGTTTTAGGCGGTTCTTTTAAGCTTATGGGTGGCGGCTTTGCTAAGGGACTTCTAAATGTAACTGCAAATCCCGTTCTTGGATTATTCTCTGGGATGTTTGCAACTGTTCTTTTTCAAAGTTCATCTGTGACAACTTCTATTATTGTTGGTCTCGTAGCATCCAGTGCATTACCTCTGGGGGGTGCCATTCCAATGATCATGGGTGCAAATTTGGGAACGAGTGTAACTAATACTCTTGTTTCACTAGGTTATATAAAAAATCAAAAACATTTTCGTGA
>CAYFHZ010000356.1:0-4060 GCA_964342535.1 uncultured Bacteriovoracaceae bacterium
CTCCAATTTTTTTGAATTGATTCATGATATGGCCACCGTACTCTTCTTTCCACTTCCATATTTCCTCAATAAAAGCTTCTCTTCCGAGATCATGCTTTGTTTTACCTTGCTCGTTATAAATTTTTTGTTCAACTTTAGCTTGTGTTGCTATTCCTGCATGGTCCTGTCCAGGAATCCATAAGGTCTCATGTCCAAGCATTCTTTTAAAACGAATTAAAATATCTTGTATGGTATGATCAAGGGCATGACCCATATGAAGTTTACCTGTTACATTTGGTGGAGGCATAATAATTGAAAAAGGTTTTTTCCCATTATTACTTTTCTTAGGTTTGAAATACTTTCCTTGTTCCCATTTTGCATACCATTTTGACTCAGCATCTGCTGGGGAAAACGTTTTTGGAAGTAGATTTTCTTCACTCATTTATAATCCTTATTTTAGAAATTCTTTTATCTTTAAAATATCACTCATACTAAAGTTTTCATTAGCACGTTCTGTTAAATTCTTAACATGGACAGAGAAAGTACCTTCTCTTTTTTCCACAACAGCAACATATTGATGCCCCTTGGCCTCAGATTGCTTTACAATTTTATTAAATTTGAGGGGTGCTGGATTGAATTCAACTTTGAGCTCAACTTGTCTTAAGCTTTGTGACAGCTTCATTGCTTCAAGGGCACATTCATCATCACAATATACAACAAAAATATCATTTTTAGCTTTTGAAAGGTCAGGTAGCAGATCATGTGTTTCTAAAAAATCTCTCAAGGTGACATCACCGAGCCCAAAGCCAACACCTGGAAGTGGATTTTCGTTAAAAATTTTAAGAAGGTTCGCATAAGCACCTCCCCCGGCAATAGCACGGTTATTATCAGGATGCTTGTCAAATATTTCAAAAACGATACCTGTATAATAATCAAGACCTCTCACAATAGTAGGGTCATATTTAATATATTCTGAAAGACCAAGCTCTTTAACTAATTTTGCAAAATTGAAAAAAGACAAACATTCTTGATCTAAACTATTCTTCTTCAAAAAAAGCTCTAGTTCATCGAAGCTAGAAAGGTTGAGATAAGACTTAAAAAGATCAAGCTTATGCTTTTCTGGCATAACCTCACTAATCATTTGTTCAAGTTTTTCAGAGCTTACTTTCTTTGCTTTATCTATGATCTTATAGAGTTTATAAGCAGCTTCTTTTCCAAGATTTAATAAATTATTGAAGAGTAGGTCAACAACGATTCGATCATTCAAAAGAATAGCGAACATACTTTGATTAGCTCCAAAACTTTTAAGAAAATCTATAATTAAAGTGAGTATTTCGATTTCTCCCATATTCTCAGGGGCGCCAAATATATCAACATTAAATTGCCAATGTTCTCTAACTCTTCCTCTTTGAGGTTTTTCATAGCGCATTAGGTTTGGAATAGAGTACCAACGTAAAGGTTTTGAATATTCTTTATGAACATTTGCAACCATTCGAGCTACAGTTGGAGTCATTTCAGGGCGTATTGCTACAATACGATTTCCTCTATCGGTGAATGAATATATTTGTTCATTTATTAGTTCTTCACCTGATTTTGCAAGATAAAGATCAACTTCTTCCAAGAGAGGTCCATCATATGGCTCAAATGCAAATTTTTCTGCCGTTTTCTCCATATGTTGAAAGAGGTAGTTTCTTACTCGCATATCTTTTGGAAAAAAGTCTCTACAACCCTTATAAGGTTTTTTTGATAACGCCACGAATTAATCCTTTTTTTTAATTACTCAATTTTTAACAAATTTTATTCATATTGTTAATGAGCTCTGGTCTTTATTCTTGCGAAGAATTAAGCTTTTTTTCAAAAATTTGATCAATTTCTTTTTGAGGATTTGCAGGAACGTCCGGCTCAATGATTTTTAGGACATCTTTTTCAGTAGAAGGACTTTCTGGCTGGCTTTTTTTATCCCATATTTGGATTTGGGGTAAAATTTCAACTTTGTCAAAATTACGATCAGGATTGATATAATTCTTCACAGACAAGAGCGATTCATTTAGTGATTTTAGTGCGGGTAAAATCACTTGGCTGACAACTCGATTAAACTGTTCTGGAGTTAAACTAATCGCATTATTAAGCCACTTACCAGAGTATTTTATAACTGATTTTAGTTCATTTTTTAGCGTGAGCATGTTTTGATTTTGTGGTGTCTGTGATTGAATTTTATCCAAAACACCTTTATCTATAAAGGTTGAAAAATCAGCGATAGATTCTGTAAGAATATAAAGGCTTAAGTCTGAGTATAGTTCTTTAAATTTTTTTATTTTGGAGTTGATTTCCTTGATATCATTTGTTGTAACAGTGTTTGATTGATATCCCTGATTAAGGTTTTGATTGAGGATGGCTTGATTAATCTGAAAATGAGTTAAGTATACAAGCATTTCTTGATCAATATTTTGACTATATTGATTTAAGTTTTTCAATTCAATTATTAATTGCTCTTGATCAAGACTTGGTTTGGAAAAATGCTCTGCTAAATGTTTAATTGTCAACTGTAATAAATATGGGGCCCTCTGCTCATTTAGTTGAAAGGCTTCTTGGTTATAGGCGAGAAGTGTAAAATTATTTAAGACTGATAAAATTATAAATAAAAGTACTTTCATTTGTTCTCTCTATCTTTTTTTATTGCGTCTTTTATAAGATCATTTGGCCCCTCAACCAAATAATATTTATCTCGGTAATATGTTAATATAAAATCACCTATTTGAATTAATTGTTGATAATTATTATTAGCAACAATGGACGTTATTTTTTTAGTTTTAAAATTAAGTTTTACAATTTCTGTTTTAGGTAAGTTTAACTTTTCATTAAAAGCAACAGTTTTGATGAAATAAATTGCATCTTTAAAGCATATAAGTTGGCCTAAATCACTAAATGAATTGGAATAGAGTAAGTCTTTTGTGTTGAAATTATAGTTATTATATAAAGGGATAGAGTATATTCGTGAAGGGCTCTTATAATTTGTAAGAGAGTATTCCCCTATAATGATATTGTCTTTCAAAAGACAGGCTTCCAATTTATTTGAGTTTACACTGGTTTTATATATTGTTTTAAAGCTATTTTCGATGAATGAGTACATGAGCACAGCTTCATGATTGTTTTTGTTGATATCAGTATATACGACGTCATTAGGAGTTATAACAAAATGAAGAGGTCTCCAAAAAGCATGTTTTTTTTGTAGCTTTATTTCTTTTTTTAGACTTAAGTCGAATAGATTTACGATTTTGAGTTTATTTTCTTTAGGTGAATAAAAACTCACCATCTGGTCCTGGAGGTGAAGTTTGGGATCAACCCCAGTTCCTAATTCTTGAGGCTGCTTTTCACCCTTTATATCACTACTATAAATTTTAAACTCTTTGTTGAAATTTATTTTGGATAATGGAGAGTCATTTACTGTAAATACAATTTGAGAATTTTCTTTCGAGCCACTTACTTGATAATCGCTGCCTTTAGAAGCTTGAAATATGTTTTTGAAATTATAATTAGTTGAAAGTTGCAGTTCACCAGAGGTCTTTTGGTAGAATGTGTATGTCCCTTTGGGGCTAATATATCTAATTTTATGTATGTCTTGTTTTGTTTTAAACTCAGGAAGTTGAGAGTAAGCAGGAAAAGTGAAGAATAGTATATAGAGCAAAATATTAATAGAATGCATTTAGACTCCATAATTTTGTAGGGTGATTGAGTTGAAAATTCTTAACGGCCGAAAAAATATTCTTCCATGGCACGATTCGAGGTGCATGTACGTGATCGAGAGATGTTCGAATTGTGAGTGAATATATATCTCTATCTTCTATAATACCATCAACAATAAAAGGCATGTAATGGCATTGATTTAGGGTTTTTGATTTATAGTATCTTGGTAATATATCTTCAAGACATCCAATTCCCATAAAAACCGCGTTTGGGAATTTATCAAAAGTGAACTTAAAAGAGCTAATACTTTTAATTTGCTTTAATGATTTTTTTGCACGTCTTTCGAGAATATGAATGAGGGCGTTTTTTTCATTTAAAAAATCAAAAGGAACAAGAT
>CAYFHZ010000357.1:0-4059 GCA_964342535.1 uncultured Bacteriovoracaceae bacterium
GGTTATTAAAAACATTATCATGAAATTAGGTCATGATTATAAAATTGCTTATAATGGACAGGAAGCTGTTGAAATGTATCAGCAAGATCAATTTGATATTATTTTTATGGATTTACATATGCCTATAATGGATGGTTTTGAAGCTACTAGAAAAATTAGAGCTTTAAATAGTCAGATTCCGATTATTGCTGTTTCTGCTTCAGTTATGGAAGATGATGTTAATAAAGCCAAAGAAGCAGGAACATCAGGTCATATAAGTAAACCAATACAAATAAAAGATTTTTCCCACCTTTTAAATGATTTAAGTAAAAAGGCATCATAAGTCTTGTATTTGATAAAAGGACCCTAAGTGAAAAAAATCATACTCATCGATAATGACAATCTCATCCATACTTTGTGGAAAAGAGAATGTCTTAAAAATGATATTGAGCTGATTTCTTTTTTATCCATTGATGATTTTTTAGAACATATGAATGAGCAAGACAGAGACATAACTATTTATTTAGACTCTGACCTTGGTGATGGCATTCGTGGAGAGGTTGATGGTATTAAAATTTTCAATGAAGGATTTCACAATATCATCTTACAAACCGGTCATGCTACGGATGATGTAGACGCTCCAGAGTGGATAGCAAGTGTTCAAGGTAAAAGGCCGAAGTTTTAGCCACTGAATAGATTTCTCTTTGACCAATTATTACATGTTTTTTATTTAATTAAAGTCCTGGCGCTAACCCTCCGATAAAACTAAAGAATAAGAAAATTGTTGTAATCAATAAAAAAGGTTTTTTATGAGATTAGCTGTATTAGGGATTATATTTCTTTTTACAATTCACTCCTACGCTAAAGAGGATTGTGTATCTTGTGGAACTGGTGTGCGAGGATTGCCAGACTCTATAAATGAAGCGGATGACTTTGCAAGTAAACTAGATAGGCAAAAAGATCTGAGTAATAAAATATGCGTTACCTTAAAAGGGAGCAGAACCCCTAAGGAGTTTTTAGAAAGAATGAGGCAAGACTTGCTAGACTTTCATGAAAAATTTAAAATTCCACTGGCCAAAGATAAAAATGCCCAAAATATCCAATTTACTAAATTACTAGATGAAAATAAGGAACATATCAAATGTAAAATGCCTGATGGTTCTAAATTAAACTATCTAGCATATTCATTAGATACAATATTTTTCATTCATTTATTTCAAAACTTTCTTTACGTAGATTTAAAAAATGATCAAGAAATTGTCATTGACCCCAATATTATTGTAACCATTAATAAAAATGGTCAAGAAGTTAAAGGCACCATTTTAGATCTCGTTGAATTAAAACTAAGTAATGCAACTGTTCCAGCAATAAAAGGCAGACTTAAAGCAACAAAAAAACTATTAATTAATAAATTTCGCGCCAAGTACTATGACGAACTCTCAAATAAAGAGAAAGAGACTTTACTAGCTAGAAGATGAAGATTTTAATTCTACTCCTCTATTCATTTAATCTTTATGCTGAATGTCCGGTAAACTTTCTTCCAGATGTATCACAAATTGAAGCGGTAACTGCTAAGAATTGTTTAGAAATTGACTATTACGGTGAGCCAGAGCAAGAAAAACAAATTTGTGAATGCGCAAAAAAAAATACAGATGTTTTTCCCTATGACTCAAAACCCAATAAAGAAGCAGCTAAAAAATTAGTTGAAAACTCGATGATCCCGCTTTTAAGTTTCAGTGAAGATTTAGCAGCATTAAGTCATGTAAAAAACATTCAAAACTATAATATGGGTACATGTAATATTAAAGATAAATTAGCAAGCGATGGCCCCGTGGTTAGTTGTCAAAACTCTGATACAGTACTAAGCCTAGGTGAAAGACAAGCCTTAGCGGAAAAGATTAAAACTAAATTTATTAATGAGATGAAGCTTAAATCAAATCCAAATTACATTCCAAGCTCTCCTAAAGAAAAACCCTATGGAATTTATGAGCGAGGAGAAAATTCTTGTCAGATTTCTAATGAATCAATTATTAAGGCTAAAAAACAAGAAGCAAAAGCGGCTTTTACAGATATGCTTAAAGAGTTAAAAAAATACACAGACTCAAGTAATGCTAAAAATATTTATGATTTAGTATTATCGCAAAGAAAACAATTTTATTTAGATAACATGGCAGATTATATTCAATTTGAACCGTATTTAAGAAATTTACTTGAATCTGAAGATTTTTACCAAGCCTATATCTCAGGAAATACGACTCACTATATAGAAGAGATTGGAAAAAAAGATTATACCCAAAAAATATCAAAAAGATGTGAAAGTATTTTTGCCGAGATGAATAAGGCCATTTGTGTTTCAAGTACTGAAAATCTAAGTTCAGGAACATTTTCAGATAAAATTGACTATCTTTTATATGAAGCTGAGATGGATAACATGGAAGCTTCTGACTATTTAACAACCCAAGTATGTACTACTAAAGAGAGCAAGTCTGATGAACTTATGTCTGCTATCAGAAGTAATACTTCAGCTACTATGCCAGTAGATTCAAATCTGTCAATCACTGCAGAGAGGTATTACAAAAGCACATATTCCCCTCAAGAAAATCTTATCTGTGATGCCATTAAAAGCGGTCTTGAAGAGCAGACGGCTAAAGAATGTGCTAAACGAATTGAGGGCACAGAACTTCAAACGCCTAATTGTAGAACTTTAATGAGTTATAAAAAACATCTCGACTCACAAAAAAATGAGTTGGCGCAAACTAAGGCCATTGAACAATTAAGTGCACAGGGTAAAACTGTCGATCTTGAAAGCGAAGAAGGTCAAAACGAAGTCAAAGTTCTGGCCAGTAAGATTATTAATACGATCTCTGATAAGGAAGTTGAGCAGTATATTGATAAAAAAGAAACGGCCAAAGCTAACTCCAACTCGACTCTAGTTTCAAGTTTTCTAGGTGAAAAACCTATGAACTCAGAAACACCAAGTCTTGCAGTTAGCAGTAATGTTAAATCTAAAAATATGGCAAAAGCAAATAATGTTAGAAATGCTTCTTTAAAAAATAATACTTCCTCTCAAAAAAATATTATAAAAAAAGCGGAAGATATTTATGAAGAAGAAATAAATAGTTTTTATGCTGATATTGCTGATAAAATGACGCAAGTAAGACAAAAAGCTTCTTCACTTCCTGAAAGCTCCCCTGAAAGAAAAAAGCTAGAACGTGCAATTGCCTCTTCTTATAGCCCCACTCCATCTGAATCGATTAATAGGGTAACAAACAACTTTAAAGCACCAACAACTCCAAGCTATACGAGTAAAGTAGCCCCTACTTCATCTACAACTTCAGGGTACGGTGGAAACTCTTCTCCTACTTATTCTCAGGCAGCTGGGCCAGAAGAACAACCTGAAACGGAAAGTGAAAGAATTGCAAGGGAAGAAAACGAAGCTCTTAATCAAGCCAATGCTGCTAAAGCTGCAAGAAATATAGCAAGTACATCTGATACTATACCGAACTCTCCCTTTTCATCACTGAGAGATCAGATTGCTAAAGAGCGAAAACTAGGAACATCACCTACATACTCAATGTACAAAGCAGATTTTTCAATCAACCCTGAAACGATAATTAGTGATATTGAATCACTAATTGATAATGTATTAAAAGAAAAAAACCATGGTGTTGTGGGAGAAAATACCCAACACGCAAATCGTATTTTACTACTACAAAAATTACTTGATCCCAAATCTAGTACTAAACAAGTCATACTGAGAGACCCACATAATCATGATATTCATGTTGAGATCGTAAGAGATAAAGATTCAAACTCTGTTCGACTTGAGAATGCAGCAAATGAATTCATTCAAAACAGTGATTTCTATAAAAAAATTGAAAAGTATATTATCAATTTTGGAATTCCTCAGTATAAGAGAAAATTTGAAGAATTACTAAATGAATTAAAAGTGGCCGTTGATAGCGGTATTCGTGTTGAAGATGTAACGGATGATAGACCTGCGCGATTAAGTGATTATCAATAGGAACCGCCTGACTACGGTGGGGAAATTCCCCCAAGATAGAACTGATTATAATAATA
>CAYFHZ010000358.1:0-4051 GCA_964342535.1 uncultured Bacteriovoracaceae bacterium
ATTTACAAAATTTACCATAACTTAAAGCGTAGATTAATCTATGTTTTCTTGAAATCCTGAAGTATTAACGAGTTCTAAAACTGCTATATAATACCACTTATTCAAAAGACTCGTATCATTCGTTAATACAGGTAAATATTTATCAATGAGATCATCTGATAATTCTAGTATTGCATCATTAAAAATTGAATTCTCGTATTTTCCTTTTAAAATTTCTCTAAAAAAATTACGAGTAAAGCCATCTATATTTAACTTCTCACTAAGAGTGTATGCTAGTCTTGAAGGAATTTCTTTTTTCCCCCTCAAAATAGAGCTTAAAAAATCTCACTGTTAACTAATTTGGTTAATACATTTTACTTACTTTGAAAGGTATATTTTTCATAAGAGCTATTAAAAAAATCACTTTCCTTTATTATCGCAACTCAAAATTAAACACGATACTTCGAATAATTATTATCAAGTATCGATAAATTAAAAGGAGAAGCAATGAAAAGAATATATTTTTTTAATTTGATTATATTATTTACCTCACTACAAACCTATGCAGGAATCTGCACTGGCCACTGTAAGGCAAAATACGGCCGCGGGACTAGCATTACCAATGTTTGCGCGACAGGCTGTCTTCAATTTAATATTTCTTTAAGAGATATTATTTATGAGTATGGAAGACCTCAATCAAAAGATGAACAAAGATCATTTTTAAATGAAGCTCTTTCTTCCTGTAAAGAAAACTCTTATGGATGGAATAGGTATCGAGAGTGTAGAGGTCTAAATTGTAATGGTGCTCACTCTAAAGGCTGTTACAAAGAGTATATTACAGCATGGAAAAAATATCGTTTATAAACAACAAAGGGAAAACAATGAAAATACTATCTATTTTAGTTTTATTTTTTTTATCATTATCAAGTCTTGCGTAAGCAATTAGATTTAAAGCTGAAACAACTGTTGATGGCCAGTTACTTGAAATATATCTTGGTAATCCCAATGTTGAAGGAATTGAAGTCGCACCTTATGATTCTACTTAGACAGCTGAATTATATAATGACTTAGAAGATATCTCTGATGCTGAATTATTATTAAAGTATGGTGCTGTAAAAGTGAATAAAGAGCATCGAGATCAAACTAAGGACTATCAATATTGAATATAGAGAAGTAAGTAAAGTTGTCCATCTTTTTCGAAAGGCGGGCTATGGTGTTCATATAGATAAGTTTGTAACTAAAAGTGAAGCTAAAAATGAATTCAGTGATAACCGTAATCTTGCTATTTGGTGGTCTCCTCATGGGAATCAAAGAGGTGAACTTACGGTTCAAGTTGATTGCCGTACTTATACAACATTGAACCCATATACGATTCCAAGCACGAATAATGGAACTAAAATGGTTTACTTGTGTGCTTGTTATAGCTCGGCAGCTAGAAATGCTCCATAGCTTTAGAAGTTCCGGCAAACAAATAAATTTGATAGTTGTTTTTTTTGCTAAAATCAGCTTCTTTTTGGCATCTATCATAAAAGTCGACTATAAAAAGTCCAAAACATATTTATGCAATGTAACTTAATGATAAAACATCTTACGATTAAAAAAATTCACATCAATAATTATCAAATAAAATTGCTAGGTGATGGTGGTAAAATCTGGACAAGTAAAGATGAATCTCAGAATCATGAAGCTTACGATCATGACCTAACTCAGCCCGAGGGGGATGCACTAAGTATGGCGTATTTTGAAGATTTTATAGAGACCAATAATGAACTGACACTTGTTTATTTTACAGACCTAAGTTTTACAAGACCTAAAGGTAAAGGATTTTTCACAGCAATTGCGTTTATGGAAAAATTTGAAGATGAAGATACAAAAAACTTTACAAATTCAACATGGATACCACGAGATGCAATTGACTATTATTCTCATATAGCTAGCTATTCAACAGAAGCTCATGAATTAGTTCATCTCTTAACAGGTGAAGGACATGTTAAGACGACATCATCGAGTCCCAATCTTATGTTTGGGCATTTTGATAAAACGGATAATGGATCTATACTTTCTTATGGAATATCAGGAAAACTTACACCAGAGCAGTGTTCTAAAATTATATCTAGTAAGTTTGTATACAGCCTTAAAACTAAGATATGTGCCACTTATATTTCTACTAGTTTGTATAAAAGACAGTAGAGGGATGGGAATTCATACATTCACTGGTTAGAGTTAGTTTAAAATATCTCTCTCACTGTTTCACTAAACTCTTTAAGAATTTTTCTATATGCACCTTTATCAAACCTTTCATGAATTTCATTAATGACTTGCTCAATCTTAGTCGGGTTAAAGTTAACCTTAAAAAGACCTATTGTGAATTCATGACTTAAAATAAAGAGTGCAAAAATTAAATTGATTTCTGCTGGGTATATAACCTTAGGATATGACCCTTGTTCATGAACTCCATGATGGTCTCTAACTATTTTTATAACATCTTGATGTATATTATCAAGTTGAGCAAGTTTTTGTGCAAAAACAATAGGATGATTTAGTATATCATCAGCAACGCTTTTTTCTTTCTTGTCTATTTCAATTTTAGTTAAGTGTTCGTACATGGCATGCTTTTTATCCTTATAGCCTAAATCATGGAGCATACAACCAAGATATATTTTTTCATTGTTTTCGGGAGTCATCCATTTAAATTTCTTACCAACAGCAAGGGCAATAACGGACGTTACATAACTATGGTTGTATAAAAAACTTCCTTCCATCGACTCAAAACGTTTGAACAAATTTTTCATGAATTTTTGATTATATTTTTGTTCTAAATTTCCATGAAGGCCCTTAGTGAGATTGATTATTTTTTCATCGACTCCAAGATCATTAATATATCGATGTAAAGATTCAACAGCATTAAGTTCTTCTACAATATGTTCTTCTTTAAAGAGTGCTGCTTTGCCAGTTTGCGCATATAGAAGTTTATTAATGGTTGGTAAATATTTTTTGTCTACATAGACAAATTGAATTTCTTTTTTCTTTAACTTTTCAAAAAGACTATCATCAAAGGAATTATCTTTATTGACGACTTTAATATATTTTTCAGCTGATAATTTAAGAAATATATCAACAGGGTAAATAACATTAGGTTTAATCTTTTTAAAATTAACTGGAACATATGTTGAACTTTTATGCTTATCAAGAGTAATTTGTTCATAGAAACTACCTATGCCAGTTAGTAAAAATTTAGAATTGATATACTGGATTTGCTTATTCTTAGGTATTTCTGGTTCATTCTCTTGTATGAAAACGATGTATTTGTATTTGGTTAATAAAGGGGCCAAATGTTCTTGAGATACAATATGCTCATTTGTAATAATCATACTGTCTTCACAGGTGATTTCACTTGGTACTTGGCGAATATCAAGTAAAGACTCAACTTCCCAATCAGGTTGGAATTTATTACTAATATTCAAAATTTTTGAATTTATGAGAGGGTCTTCAAATAATAAATAAATATGAGTCATATTAAATCCTTGCTCAGACTCTTTATCGGTATATTTATTATAGCACTATATTAAAATTAACTTAAAATTGTTAAGAATTATATTTTTTCACAATATCTTGATCAAAATAGTTAGAATTCATTCCTGCATCTATAATTATATTTTGTGCATTTATTCCAGAGGAAATATTTTGTAAAAGAAAACTAATTGTTTGAGCAACCTCTTGAGTTTTAAGTGATTCTTTTCTCATTGTTAATGCTTCAGCGTAAAGGTAGTTTTCAATATAACCTGGGATACCTGCAGATGCAGATGTTTTTAATGGGCCTGCTCCAACACTATTAACTCTTATTTGGTACTTAGACAAAGACTTTGCAAGATAGCAAGCAGTCACTTCCAGCATGGCCTTAATGGGACCCATATAGCCATAACTCGTGGCCCTTGTGTTCGATATACTCACTGTAACGATAGAAGATCCAGGAGAAAAAAGATGAGTCAGAGCATTACTCATTTCTACTAAACTAAAACAAGATATTTGGCATGCTTGTAAAAAGTCTTCTCTTGGGGTCTCATGAAATTCT
>CAYFHZ010000359.1:0-4050 GCA_964342535.1 uncultured Bacteriovoracaceae bacterium
TAGAAAAAAGATAAATTTAGAAGATTATAAATTGATATTTCTTAAAGGATATCTATGTGGTCTTGCTTTGATAAAAAACTCTCAAGTTTATGAACTTCTATTAAGTGAGCATTTTAAAGATCAAGGTATTACAAAATCTATCGTTGAAAATTATTTATAATTTTATATCAACAATCAGGGCCCTATGATCAGAAGTAAATCTTTGTTTTACTCCATAAACAAACTGATCGACAGTCCAGTTTAAAACTTTCCATGGATGGTTTCTATCAAGCATGACATGGTCAACTCTACAGTCAGGAAATATTTCCCCTTTTTCAATATTGCAAGAATGATGAATATCTGTTTCAGAATTTTTAATCAGAGTGAAATTCTCTTTAATATTAAAACTATCCGTAAAAAAACCTGTGAGATGGTTATATCCGTTTGTTTCTGGCTTAAGATTGGTATCAGCTGCAAATATAATAGGAATATTTACTTCTTGAAAGGCACTTAAAAGTACTTTCGCTGAGTTTTCTTTATTCTTTTTTCTATTATCAAAGTGAGATGTAATAAAATAAAACTCTTTTTGAGACTCTTTATCAATTAGTCTTGTCCATTGAACTCGTCTGGGAAGTGCTCTTTTCCAGCCTAGGCTAAATCTGTATCCTTTAGGCCCAAGCCAAAAACCACCTAAGCGATCAAGATCAAATTTTGATGTTTTAAATAGAATTGCTGGATCTGCATATCGAAAAATAAAAAGATTACGATAGTAAACAAGGTAATAATTATCCGCGAGTTGAGATTGAATCCAATTAAGTTGTTTATGAGTGAGAACTTCTTGTAAACCAATTAGGTCTGGAGAATGTCTGTTTATAGTGTCAACAATCCAATGTTTACGTTTTTTAAATTTATCATAATTTCCCTTCTCACAAATTGATGAGCAAGTTGTATTAAAACTCATGACTTTATAACTTGCAAACGTGTTTAAAGAAATAAGCATGATGATGCTAATAAGATATTTCATTGATACTTCCTTGTTGTTATTATCATAACGAAGTGATTACAAGTGGTGAAGTTATTTCATTTATAAATTGTTAAACTTGAGTTAAGAATGCTCGAATTTTGCTTAAACTTTGCTTCGGTTTTTCACGCAGTGAGCTATGCGATGCATCTTTAATGACTGCGATGGAAGAAGTTTTAACTTGAGAAGCAAAATAACGGTTTGAGTGCGGTGTCGATTCATCATGTTCACCGCATATGAATAATGTGGGGATTTTTATCTTTTTTAATATAGGAATTCCATCATACTTTTTTAAAGTGCCAGTGGCACAAAATTCACTCGGCCCCCACATATAATTGTATAACTCTTCATTAAACTTGCGCTTGATTTTAATTTTGTAGGCTTCTTTATCTCGACATACATGTTTTAGGTAGTACTTATTCATTGCTACTTTATACACTTTCGAATCTGTAGCATTAATTTCTTCACAGTAATTTATAATTTTTTGATCATTTCTAGGTAATTTAGCAATTAGCTTTTTAGCATCTTTTTGCCACATTGATTCATTGATTAATGAAGAGTGAAAGATAAGACCACAAACTTTACTAGGATATTTTTTAAAATATTCCAAGATAAGAGTTCCCCCCCAGCTACTTCCATAAAGTATTACAGGACGATCAGAAAAATGATCAATGATTTCATTTAATTGAGTTACAAAAGTTGCTATATTAAACTTTTTTTGGGGAATAGAAGATGAGAGTCCACTGCCAGCTTGGTCATATATAATAACTTGTCTATCCGTGGCCAGATTTAACAAAGGTTTGAGGGAATGGTGAGTTCCTCCAGGTCCTCCATGACAGCCAATGATTAAAGGTAAATTTGATTTTCGACCTCTTTTCAAGTAGTAAGTAGTTGCTGACTTCGTTTTTATTTTTGGCATATTATATCTTTTTAAAATTTTCTCCGTAGATCCAACCTCGATGAATTTTGTTATTAATATAATCTCTAAATTCTACTTGTGTCCAGGCTCCATCTTTAGTTATGGTTTTTAAAAGTGTATTAGGAGGAATGACTAAGATTTTATCTGCTTTAGTCGACGGTGATTTTCTTAAATTGATATATTTTTGAGCAAAATAAGGGTAAATGACTTTATTTACTTCTACTGTTTTTTCTATAATTTTATCTTTTATTATTGTTTGAGTCGGAGTGTAGGTAATAACCCAAAGAATTGTTGCGAAGCACATAAAGCTAATTGTGTAGAGTAGCTTTTTGTAATGTCTAGGATGATTAAAATTAATTTCAATCATTTTTTTATTTTGAATCAATCTTTTTAAATCTTCAATTGAGTCCAGCGTATTAAGGTGGCGATCAGTATTAAGCTTAAATTTTCGATCAAGTTCTGTTAAAATATTATCCTCAAAAAGCTCTTCTTGTTTAGAAGATGGCTTTTTTCCACCAAGAAGTCCTTGGATATGAGAATTTCCTTCTATTTGTTTACCTTGGCGGTCAAGCATTTTTGAAAAATTCATTCTTTGCTTGAGCTCATTTTGGGAGAGTTCATTTTTAAGCATTGATTACATCCTTGTAGTTTATCTTATTAGTTAAGTTTAACTTTGATTTAAAATATTTGTAAATAACTAATATTTTTGAGAGGATTAATTATGGAAAAACAATTTTGGTTAAAAAAATGGGAAAATCAACAAATAGGCTTTCATCAATCTGAGTATAATCCACTTCTCATAAAGAACTGGGATACATTGATCAATGGAAATAATAAGGCAAAAGTCTTTGTTCCCATGAGTGGTAAAACATTAGATATACTTTATCTTGCAGAATTAGGGCATCAAGTTGTAGCAGTTGAGTTAGCTGAGGCTGCTGTTTGTAGTTTTTTTGAAGAACAGAAAATTAAACATAAAGTAAGAGAAACAACTCATTTTAAAATCTATGAATCTGAACGTATTACCATTTATTGCGGCGATTTTTTTGCACTTACTCCAGAGGATTTAGCTGATATAGAGTACGTGTATGATAGAGCTTCTTTAATTGCTTTACCATTTGAAATAAGAAATTCTTATATTAAATTTATGCTTACTCATCTTAAAGAGGCAAAGCATTTTTTAATTACCATTAATTTTGATAATGTTCAGCTTGGACCTCCATTTAGTGTAGATGAAAAAATGGTTAAAAATTATTATTTTCCTACCTTCAATGTTGAGCATGTTATGTCTAAAAAATTAGAGGGTGATGATATTGATGTTCACTCAAGCTCTGTAAGCTTTGTGCAAAATAATCTCTTTTTTTTAACTCCGCAAGTGTAGTGGAGTTGTCAACATGAGCTTTTTTGTTGTGATATCGAATTCAGTAAAAGAAATTAGTTTCTCTTACCTTGAAGGTCGAAAGCGTGATCTTAACGATACTGTCGTCACTCCAGCTCGACAAAAGATACAACATTTTAATCGAGATAAGCAAGGGGCGCAAATCCTTGCCAAAGAAATTATGCATACAAATGTGATTACTTTACCTCATGATGCGACAGTAGAATATACCCACAAAATTTTTTCTAAATACAATATTCATCACGCTCCCGTTTTGGAGGATGGTCATGTTGTAGGTATTATTTCAGCAACTGATATTCACGGGGTAGAGGAGACTTTACTTCTAAAAGATGAATCTATTGAACAAAAAATGGCCCAAACTGTGTTATGTGTTTCTAGCGGAACACCTATGCAGCATGTGATTGAAGTTTTTTTGCATGAGAGTATCCATGCTCTTCCTGTATTAGATGATCAGTTCTATCTCGTAGGGATGATTTCTCAAAATGATATCTTAAAATGGATATTAAAGAATAAAAAATACTTAAAATAAGAAAGGGACCTTGCGGTCCCTTTTTTAGTCAGGATATACTTCAAATGTTTTTGTTTTAATGAGTTTTCCTTGGTAGCTATAATCAACTTGAAATGTTACTGTCTTATCTTCAACAGCTCGTTGCATAAAATATTTAAAAGTAATACTCTCACTTTTTCCATATTTGATTGAGCTAGTTGTAGCTGATGCCGCCATTTTTTCACCAT
>CAYFHZ010000360.1:0-4049 GCA_964342535.1 uncultured Bacteriovoracaceae bacterium
GCTCAACAGGAATTATCTGACTATAAAACGAATTTTATTCCAAGTGTTGGCCATAGACTTTTACAACACCCAGAAATCATTTTACCCTTAATTCGAGATTTTTATGAAAGTTAAATATATACTTAAAGGGACGAGACCTAAAACATTAATTGCAGCAGTTGTTCCATGCATGGCCGCAGCAGGTGTTAGTTTAATACAACATGAAGGTGTTAATGTAAAAATGTTACTTCTATGCTTAGGTCTGGCCATATCGATTCAAATTGCTACCAATTTCTATAATGATGCAGTTGACTATATGAAAGGTGCTGATAGTAAAAGAATTGGCCCTGAACGTATTACAACTCAAGATAATCAATCAGCAAGGTCAGTATTCTTTGTTGGACATGCTTTCATTTTTTTGGCACTTGCATTTGGAATTCCATTAATATTACATGGTGGCATTCCTATCTTGATATTAGGTGTTTTAAGTTTGTATTTCGCCTATGGTTATACAGGAGGTCCATTTCCTTTAGCATATTTAGGTTTAGGTGAATTATTTGTTTTTCTCTTTTTTGGTCTTGTTGCAACAGTTGGTACTTATTATTTAATGACACTGAAAGTATCTGTAGATATTTGGATCATTGGGGCAGAAATAGGCTTACTTTCAAGTGTTCTTATTGGTGTAAATAATTTTAGAGATCATGAAACAGATAGAGAAGTAGGGAAGAATACTCTTGCCACTAAATTGAATAAATCAGTCTATCTTTTTTTAATGGATATGTTTATATTTTGTCCTTATTTATTATCAATGTTTTTTGTTGTGAAATACCACCCCATTTTTCTTGTAAATACTTTATCCCTAATAATTGGAATGAAAATCTCAAAGGGATTAAAGAAGATAAAAAGTTTAGAACAATGTAATTATTTCTTAGCTATGGCCGGAAAACACATGGCCATATTCTGTATATTGTTTTTAGGAGCTTCTGGTGGATATTACTTTCTGTCTTGATCAATTAGTACCTAGTAAGCAAATGAATCGTTTTCATTCAGGTCTAAGAGAGATACTTTATTTAAGGGTACAAAATTCTTATTACATTGAATATTGTCCATGGAAAGAATTTGGTGATCCATCTATAAATGAAATATTACAGTTTATTCAAGATCACAGGACCTTACCGCCATTCCTTGAATTTCTATTAAATCTAGAAAAAGAAAAAGATACTATTCAATGTTCTTCTTTTCTTAATCATTTTTTAGCTACGCCAGATTCAGATATCGCAAAAGCTCCAGTCGTAAAAATAAAAACTCCTAATTCTCTTTTTCAGTTGAATCAACAAATTGATCATTGCAAAAGTGTGAGACTTGATTTTAATAATTATGAGAATCATGATGAGCTTTTAGTTTGGGCCAATAGTTTAACTCAAACACAGATTAATAAGATTCAATATATAGAAGATCCTTCTGGTAATATGGCCGTCAATAGACAATTATTATCCTTAGGCCTTATGCTTGCAGCAGATCGAAATGACTATGATAACTCTATTTATACTTTTGATATATATAAGCCTAATATTGATGGAATACCTTTAAATAAGAATGTTATATTTAGTAGTTATATGGGGGGAGATTTAGGTCGCTATCATGCATATCTCGCTCTTATGAAGTATGGAGACTTACGTACCTATCACGGTCTTGATACTCCGTCTTTATATCAAAATCAATTACAATTATTTAATGTTCGCGACTGTCATGCAGAATTAAATATAAATGCACTTGAGCAAGTATATAGTCAATTGAGTGAGAAAAAATGGCAAACACTATAGTAGAGATGATCGAACAAGATCAAAATATTTATTTAATACCACCCTACCTTGATGAAAAAACATCTGAGAGTTTAATGACGATTTGGAAAAATCTCAAATTAAGAAATCATGTCTTTTTATGTAGTAGTGGTACTTCAAGTGGTACAAGGATAAAGTCCTATGCCTTATCTAAGGATGCATTATTTGCAAATGCAAGGGCCGTAAATGAATTTCTAAATGTCACATCAAATGATGTTTGGATGCAAAGTTTACCATCATATCATGTTGGAGGTCTTTCTATTATTTTTAGAACTATAGCGGCAAATAATAAAAGAGTCGAATGGTATTCGAAATGGAATCCTTTCAAGTTTTATGAGTTTCTCTTATCAGAAAATATCAATTATTGCTCTATCGTGCCAACACAACTTTATGATTTAGTTAAAAATAAATTGTCATCTCCACCCGGTTTAAAAGGTATATTTGTAGGTGGTGATTTTATGTCCGAGGCTTTAGCAAATAAAGCACTTCAACTTAATTGGCCAATAATCCAGACTTTTGGGATGACAGAAGTTTGCTCTCAACTTGCAAGTTCTTATTATCAAAATATAAATAATGGTCTTTTAGATATTCTTCCTGTTCATAATGTATTCAGTGATAATGAAAACTTTAGAGTTTTTTCTCCTTGTTTATTTACATGTGAAATAACCTGGGATGGAGAAAATGTTTCAATTCGCAATAGTGACCCTGAAGGTTTTATTATACCTGATGAAATCTTCCTCTCTGATACAAAGCTAAGGCCACTTGGTCGCAAGGGAAGCGAGGTTAAAATTAAAGGCAGATTGTATAATTTTTTAGACTTAAAAAATAGAGTAGATCAATTTTTGATAAATGAAAATATTAAAGAATATATAGAGTTAACTTTAGTCAGTGATGAAAGAGAAGGGGCAAAATTAAATATATTAGTACTTAGAAGTATTAATCTTTCAGAATGCGATATTCTCAAGGGAATAAATAATTATTTACCTAAGCCACTTCAATTGAAAAAAGTTGAATATATAGATAAGTTCAATAGAACAGCACTTGGAAAGATAAAATTATAATATATGTCTAAGTTCATAAAATTTAAGTTCTTCACTCTAAACATTTACACATTTTTTACATATTATTTTATTAGTTAATATATTATAATAAACTTAATTCGTTTTTTTAATGAATTAAAAAGGTAAATATGAAATATATTCTTGTCGTCGATGACGAAGCTGATATTTTAGAAACAGTAGTCGATACATTAGAAATTGAGTTTGGCCCCAACTTTAAAGTTGAGTGTGCTATAAATGGTGTTGATGCTTTAGATAAATTTAAAAATATTAGAACATATGATCTTATTGTAACTGATTTAAATATGCCTGTAATGGGTGGTATTGAATTAACAGAGCAAATTAGAAATCAATTTAAGGATATACCTGTAATAGTCTTTACTGGGCATGGAGATCTTGAAGAACAAGAAAAGCTCAATAATTTAGGTGTAAGAGCAATGATTAAAAAACCTTATGTTGAGGATCTTATTGAAGAAGTGTGTGCATCACTTTCCATTCGAACTCAATCTTAAATTTTAAACATAAGTGACAAATGCTTTAGGGTCTAAGACTATCTCTCCTAAACTTACCATTTGTCTAATTTGAGCAATAATTTGATCTTGTGCTTTACATATTGCAGATGCAGGTCTTTCTCTTTCTAATTTATCTAAAAACTCATCTTGCATATTTACTGTAACTTCAGAAAATAGTTCATATACTAATTCCTTGCTCGATAATCGAAGTGCTACAGCTAGTAAGTCTTGATTAATTGTTTTTAGAAAGTCGACTTTCATTTGAGTTGTCATGTAACGAAGTTGGTCTAGATATTCAATATTGTCTTTTAGGTTGTTTGCCAATACTTTATTGTTAATTTCAACTTGATTGATTATTCTAAGCTGTTCTTCATTATCAAGTCCACAGTATCTTTTATTATTTAGACCATCAATTTTCTTTTGTTTAATTTCAATAATACTGGAGATCGATTTATAAGATATAGAGTTGAGTTGATCATCAAATATAATACCTACTTTATAAAGTTGATCTTCTTTATATTTGTATGAATCAATATAAACAATTTTGACATTAAAGGGTGTTGGTAATTCTTGATCAGTTAGATTACGTAGTAAAAGGTTCTGTCCAACAACTAAATTCTTGACTACAGATTGATTAACTACCATTCCAGCTCCCTGAG
>CAYFHZ010000361.1:0-4047 GCA_964342535.1 uncultured Bacteriovoracaceae bacterium
ATCAACGAGCAATTCGTGCCGGTAATCGTGAAAATGAAAAACGGCGATATGGTGCATTTCGAGAATGGGGAATTGATCTACATATTTTGATATTTCATCTGATATATTATGCATACCTCCAATACCGATGATACTCTCTCCAAAAAGACCGCCTCCAGCTGGCTCATAAGGATTTTCAAAAATAGCAATATATTTCATATTAAGTGAAAAAGCTTTTAAAATTATTGGCCAAATTTGTTTCAGCTTATTTTTAAATCTATAACTTTGAAAAACAGACTTTTTAGGTAAAACGATTTCGAATTGAGTATTATCATATTTCATTACTTCTTTGTTCCATAATTTCTTAGAAAAAATAAGATAACTAAATCCTGAGATATAATCACTTTTAAAAAATACTTCTTGGCCTTCAACTTGTCCTTTAATACTTGAAATAACAAATTGGTTAGTGAGTAATGTAACTTTCGCTTCAACAAAGTATTTGTCTCCATAAGACATTGAAGTTCCTGTTTGTCTTAAATCCCATCCATTATCTGATAAGGAGTACCTTGCAAGAGTTAACATATTATTCTGATTAAGTTCTATATAATCTCTTTTTGAAGTTGAAACACTATAATGAATTTCAAGAACATTATTATTTTTTGTCATTCCACTTTTATTAAATGCGGAACTATATGATAGATATTGAACATTATCTTGTAATAATGATAATTCATTACCATTGAGAATAATTTTTACATTTCTAATCTTTTGCTCTTTGAGTGAGTTAGATACAAAAACCAACTTCTGTGGCAATTTCCCAACATTATAAGTTGTCTTAATTCTAATATTCTTCTGTTGAAGCTTAATTTCATTAACAATTTTTTTTATCTGTATAGAAGTTTTATTTATTGGACTGTGAAGTGATAAATCCAAAATATTTGCACTACCATAAGCTAAATGAATAAAACTAAAGAGAATTAAAACAAATTTGATCATAGAAATAGTTATCTATTCTAAAAAGCATACACAAGGTTTATATAAACTTTATACACTTGTTTCATATAAAAAAACTGCTTAAATAGATTAATGATCCGTAGATACTGGTCTTCTATTTGAGTAAGTATTACATCCATTTTCATACCAACTATCATACATTTCTTCTTCTGACTCAAAGTAATTAGTATATACACGAGTGACTGTACGTCTACTGTATCTCGGGTCCCCAAGTACCTCTTCAACAAGATATGAATATGAGTATTCTGCTTTAATTTCCCCCTCTTCTTCTAAATACTGAATTGGGTTAATAAAACATTCAGCAAATACAGAGTTAGTACTTAAAAATAAAATCGTTAAGAATAATGTTTTCATATATCTCCTTTAATTTAATAGGTAGTAATTACAAAAAAGCTTAAATTATGTGAAATTATTCATTCTTATGATATTTATAATTTTAACTTATGGACTTAAATATTAATTTTCTTAAGACATTTTATAATCTTTCTCAATCTGGCAGTTACACTCAAACCGCTAAAAATCTCCATATGACCCAACCTGGAGTATCACAACATGTAAAGTGGTTAGAAGAATACTTTAATACATCACTTATTGAAAAACAGGGACGTAGTTTCCAATTTACAATAGCTGGTGAAAAAGTATTATCATATGCAGAAGACACTTTTTCAAAACATCAAGACTTTTTAAATAGCTTTAAAGTTGATGACCCATATACGGGATCTTGCAAGATTGCTAGTCCAGGAAGCTTTGGAATGAGAATGTATAGCTTTCTTTTAAAGTACAATAAAAAATACCCAGGACTCGCTATCATCTACCAATTCACACCAAACAAGACGATTGAAAAAGAATTGCTCTCAAATGAAATTGATATGGGATTTATGGAATATAGACCTAAGAATTCTTTACTGCAGTCAAAAGAGTTCACTCAAGAAAAACTCTGTCTAGTGGCCCCAACAAGCTTGAAAGATATTTCCTTTAAAGGACTTGCCCACTTAGGTTTTATTCAACATCCAGATGGATTTGATCAGGCAGAGCAAGTTCTTTCATTAAATTATCCTAACGAATTTCAAGGAATGGAAAACATTACAGTAAGTGGTGGTAATAACCATATTTCAAGAATCCTAGAACCAGTTTCCCTAGGAATAGGTTTTACCGTCTTACCTGAATATGCTTGTCTTGCCTATCCTAAACAAAATAAAATTCAATACATTCCACTAAAAAAAGAAATTGTTCGAACTATTTATCTTGTGCATAGAAAGACAAAACTCCCCAGTCGCTTTATGGCCCTTGTTAATGCTTTTGAGCAACAGTTGTAAGCTTTAATTTAAGCCCATTCTCATTTTTTTAAAGCTGATGTGTTCCTCCGTTAAACACTCACGGGGATTTAAACATTGGTTTTGAAAGTATTAAAATGAAATAAAACAATCGTTGATATGGCCTGAAGCTATATCAACGATCCATATGGTAAGATTAAATTAATTACAAATTTTCTTTAATGCTTCGAAAGAATCAAAGATAGCAAAACCTGTTTCGGCAGCTAATCTATTGTCAATATTTTCAGCTGTGATTGTTTCATTCAACTGAGCTGTTAGTGCACTTTGCATATCAGCGCAATAATCTGTACTTGTCATTTCAAGCTCTTCTTCTTCTGTATCAATACAAACAGGAGCAATTAATTGGGCAACTTTAAATATAACCATTACTCTACTTGCAGCTTCCATATTATCAATATGTTCAGCACTATTAAGTCTTGATAACTCTTGAATAGTGATTTCACTTGTTAGGTTACAAAATTTTTGGTTGCTATATGCAAAAGCGCTCATAGAAAATAAAAATACCAAATACGATAAAAGAATTTTTTTCATGACTGTCTCCTAGTTTTTTAAACTGAAGTAGCACAAAACATACCTTTCATATACTCGTAATGAATATTTTACGCAGTGCCAACCCAATTAAGATGGACTTAATTTAAGTCCAGAGATATGGGCCACAAATACAGTTTTTTGATCTGATTTTCTAATTCCTTGATAAAAAGATTTCACTCTATCTTGTACTTCATCTTTTGACATAAAAATATCAATTGTATCTCCTAAACGACATTCAGAGAGAAAATTAATATCAAATTCAGAAACTAAAAAATTGTGATGATAATCTATATGAATGGTATCTAATATCCACTGTGAATACTTAGTATTATTGACATGATTGTTCATATCTAAATCACTATTTCTTACATATAAAGTATTTGCAAGCTCCATCGAGTCGGGCAACTTCACTTTTTCAGGAATGATATTTAACTCTTCATATTTATTTTCATCATAAAGTAGATTATCGAGTCTTGGTTTTACTGGCTTTCTTGTGGAACCATCTAAAACCATAAATGTTGCAACTGACTCTCCTATTCTTTCACCATTTAAATAAATGGTATAATCTCGGTAGGCTTTAAGTCCTTGAATTTTTCGAGGCCATGTTTTAATCAGTACTTTATCTTGCCATTTTGGCCATTGTTTCATTAGTAACTTATGTTGAGTAAAAACCCAAAAAGCATTATTTTTAATCATGGCCTCAAAACCAAGACCCATAAGCTCTGCATGGATAGTACCTACATCTTGTAAAAGCCCCAATACACCATAAAGGCCAAGATTTTTTTTCATATTAATCATTACTGAGTTTATTTCATATTCTTTTTCAAAATAACTATTATTCATATATATCCATTCTTTTTAATCCATCATATCACAGCTCAAGTCTAAAAGATTTTAGATAGAAGCAAGTTTTTCCTGATAAACACTCTCAACTATAACTTTTATAATCGTACTCATAATATCCGATAAATAAAGAGTGAAAAACTATTTTATTGTTATATTCATCTTATTCCTTCCTCTCATAAGTGATGCACAAGAAAGTTGTAAGGTAAAAGCTCAAGATAACCAAAATTACTTTATTACTCCAAGCTGTAAAGAAGCTGTGGACAGTATTTATAATTGTAGGAAAGAAGACTATATGTTTGACATAAATTGGTATTCAGATGAGATAGTTAAATTAATTAACAAG
>CAYFHZ010000362.1:0-4031 GCA_964342535.1 uncultured Bacteriovoracaceae bacterium
AAATGAAGAAAAAGACTGGTTTTTTCACTGTCATATTCTATATCATATGATGGCGGGGATGACACGAATAGTAAGATATGAAGATAATCCCGGCTCTAAATATCTAGAGGAAGCGAGGTTTGAGTCAGAAGAGTTTAACTATTCAGACAAATTTTTTGCTCGCTCAAGAAACTTTTTTCAAAATAACTATTCTAGAACAGAGACATCTTTTTTTAATTCGTATTATGCATTTGATCTAGATATACTTGCAAATTATGAAGATGAGTATGAAGGGGAAGTTCACATATCTAGGATATTAACTAGATATTTAGAACCTTATATTGGTGTGAAAACTGAGTCTGAGGAAGGAGTCACCGAAACATCCCCAACAATCGGTTTTACTTGGGTTCTACCTCTAAACATATCATTCGATTTAAAGTACCAATCTGAGATGGAAAAAAAATATGAGATAGAGTTCGAAAGTGAAATTCAACTCACCTCTAAGTTACAGTTCAATTATGAATTTAGTTCTATAAGAAGCTACTACGCTGAGCTTGAATATCGCCAGACTAGAAATCTTTCATTCGTGGCCAACTATAACAAAACTTTCGATACTTGGGGAGCCGGTCTAGGCTACGCTTACTAGGAGATTGAAGTGAAAGAGAATAAGGACAATATTTCTTTGTTAGGAGCGGTTTCAATGGGAACCGGGGTGATGGTAGGGGCTGGTATTTTCGCACTCACAGGTGAGATCGCAAATTACGCAGGCAATTTATTGATGTGGGCTTTCATCTGTGCTGGAGCTGTCGCAGGTATTACATCGTATACTTATATAAAGATGTCCAATGCATATCCCTCATCAGGTGGAATAGGAATGATTCTTACTAAAGTATATGGTAAAGGCACAATAGCAGCGTGGGGAGCATTGCTAATGCTATTTTCAATGATTATTAATCAGAGTCTCGTCGCTAGGACATTTGGAAACTATCTTGTTCAATCTAAGTATATTCCTTTACCAGATAGTTTTGTTCCATGGTTAGCATTAGGTTTAGTAATAGTTTCTTTTCTAATTAATATTTTAAGCAATAAGTGGATTCAATCCTTTTCATTCATTATGGCCATTGTTAAAGCTATGGGTCTCATACTATTAGCGATTGGAGGATTAGTTGCGAGTGGTGTTTCTTTACCTTCTGTTCAAAGTGCTTCTATGGAAACGTCTCCTTTAAATTTCATAGGTGCAGTAGCTGTGGGGGTTCTGGCTTTTAAAGGCTTTACAACAATAACTAATAGTGGTGGTGAAATTACCAAACCCAATCAAAATGTAGGGCGAGCAATAATTATATCACTTGCTATATGTGTTACAATTTACATCTTGGTAACACTAGCTGTAGGTAGTAGTCTTTCGCTCGATGAGATTTTAAAAGCAAAGAATTATTCTTTAGCAGAAGCGGCTAGGCCAACGTATGGCGAGCTGGGAGTGTCTTTAACGGTTTTTATTGCAATCATTGCAACGGTGTCTGGAATTATTGCAAGTATGTTTGCTGTTTCTAGGATGCTGACAATGCTGACTGATATGGAATTGGTTCCACACAGTCACTTTGGTATGCCCGGATCAGTACATAAACATATTCTTGTATATATCACTTTCATGGCTGGCGGTTTAACTGTTTTTTTCGATGTCAGTAGAATCGCCGCTTTAGGTGCTTTTTATTACATAACAATGGACTTCTTAATTCATTATGGTGTTTTAAGAAATGCAAATAAAGAAGAAGTTAAATTTAAACCCTTTGTATTAAAAACTTCTATGGTAATAAATATAATCATTCTTGTTGGCTTAATATACATAAAGGGTAAAGATGACCCTTTTTTATTAGGCATAACTATTGTTTCGATGTTGATAGTATATTTCTTAGAAAAATGGTTTTTGAGAGATAACTCTAAAAAAAATAAAGGAATTTTATGAGAAAAGCAAAGCTATTTAGAATGGCAACTGATGAACATATTTGTCCTTATGGGATTAAGTCAAAATCTCTTTTAGAGAGTGAAGGTTTCGAAGTTGAAGATCACAAGCTAGAAAGTCGAGAGCAAACTGATGAATTTAAGGATAAACATTCGGTCAAAACTACACCGCAAACTTTTATTGAAGGTAAAAGAATAGGTGGGTATGATGACTTAGTTTCGTATTTCGGAAAAACAACCTTAAAGCAAGAAGGAACAACATACCAACCAATTATAGCGATATTTAGCTCAACGCTAATTATGTCGTTGGCGATGGTTTGGTCTAAATATAATCAGTTCAATTTGTTAGATGTTGTTGAAACTTTCATAGCTCTTAGTATGTGTGTCCTTGCAATACTTAAATTAAGAGATTTATATTCATTTTCCAATCAATTTATCACGTATGATCTGCTGGCTAAAAAGTTTATAAACTATTCATATATTTATCCATTTGCTGAATTTTTTGCAGGAGTTGGTATGTTAAGTGGTGTGGCAAAACCATATGTTGCTTCAATCTCTATTTTTATCGGTACTATTGGTGCAATATCAGTTATAAAAGCAGTTTATATTGAAAAAAGAGATATAAAATGTGCTTGTGTGGGTGGGGATAGTAATGTTCCTTTAGGAGCCATATCATTAACGGAAAATCTATTTATGGTTGGTATGGGAGCTTGGATGCTATCAAAATTTTACTTATTATGATTTAATCAATGAAATGGAGAAAAACCTATGAGAAGTCATGCAGATCATCGATCTCATTTATCAAGAGTTAACCGCATTGAAGGTCAGATTCGAGGAATTAAGAATATGATCGAAGAAGAAAAGTATTGTGTGGATATATTAATACAAATAAAAGCGATTAGAAGTGCACTGAAAGGATTGGAATTACGGATATTAGAGGGGCATGCCAACCATTGTTTAATGAATGCTGTTAGCTCTGGTTCTAAAAAAGAAGCTAAAGAAAAGATTAACGAAGTTATGGAGCTTATCAAAAAGTCTTCTAAATCTTAGTAATTGAATACTTCTTTTCTAATTAATCTATTTAATTCAAAAACAACTAAGCCACCAATTGTAGAACCTACGAGCCAATATGTAGCGAGTATTAAATAAATATTTGAGCCTAATAAGAAAAATGTAGAAAAAGCAATAATAGATAAGGACATATAGTATAGCAGTCTTGATTTTTTAATCTTCCTAATTTCGCTAGATTTTAAAATATAGGTAGCAAAAAGAGCACCACTACCCATAAAAATAGAACCACATATGGCCATACAAATATTCTCTCCAAACTTATGATGAAAATAGTGAAAAAGCTCATAATGATTAGTTAGGCTTAAACTAAATTGTGGGCAAAAGGTAAGAGTCAAGAAACCAATAAATGCTTGAATCGCTAGAAGCTTTGAGAATACAATTTTATGAGACGGATTCAAGTCAGCCTTAACAAGGTTTAGTATTCTATTGCTCAGTTTCTCTGGGGGAGACAATTCGGTAGAATCTATGAAGTCATTAAAGTCTTTTTTATCATTAGGACCAATCATGTTGTTTCTCCTAGTAATTTTGCTTTAAGCTTTTTGATGCCTCTTGAAACCAGCTTTCTTGAATTTGCTTCAGATGTCTTAAGGGCCTTAGAGATTTCGATAAAGTCTTCTTCGGAGTAATAACGAAGTTTTAGGGCCTGTTTTTCTTTTTCTGAAAGTGTTTTTATTGAATCAAGATCAATTTTGTCACTAAGCTCAGTTGGTTCTACGCTCAATTGATCTTCACTTAACTGGATAAACTTAGCTTTATTCTTCTTTACCCAGTCAAGAAGCTCGCTTCTACATATTGTATAAATCCACTTTAAAAGTAGGTGTTCGCTACTATATAGGTGACGTGTATTATGAAATTTAACAAAAATACTTTGAAATACATCTTCGATAATATTTTTATCGGATAACCTTTTATCAAGGTAACTATAAACTCGGTCTTTATGTCGCAAATAAATAACTTCAAAAGCCATATCGAATTAATTCAAAAATATCGGCACCATAGCTTGGAAGAAGGGCCCGTTTTGC
>CAYFHZ010000363.1:0-4015 GCA_964342535.1 uncultured Bacteriovoracaceae bacterium
CATTAGAAACTGGTAGAACACATCAAATACGTGTTCATATGTCCGAACTTTATAACTCTCCTCTTCTCAATGACCATACTTACGGTAGAATTAAAGAAGAGCGAAGACTCTACTCAACTGAAGTTAAACACTTACTATTAAATTATGAACACCCGTTTTTACATGCTAAAATACTTGGATTTAAACATCCTAAAACAAAACAAAACTTATTCTTTGAAACAGCTCCTCCAGATATCTTCATCACTGTCTTAAATCAATTAAGGCAAGATCAATGAAGAAATTAATCGATTTAAATTACCAAGAAGGTTCATTTTACGTTTATAACGATAAACCTAATTTTGAAATTATTGAATGCAAGCAAGTTCATTCGAATATCGTACTTCCATATCAAGGTGAAAATTTAAAAGACACTGAGGCTGATGGTATTATAATAGATCCTTCTTTATACAAAAATGTCTGTTTAGCTATAAAAACAGCAGACTGTTTACCAATTCTCTTAATTGGAAAACGAGTTGGACTCATTCATGCTGGATGGAAAGGAATTGCAAATAATATATTTGAGCATCCACTCCTGGCCCAAAAAAATAATGAATTTCATACAGCTTATATTGGTCCTTCTATTCATCGTTATTCTGTAACGGAAGAATTTAGGAGTCATTTTCCAGCATCAAAAAACTTTTATCACAAAGATACACTATGTTTTAACTTGCAAGAAGAAGCAAAAGAGCAGTTGGTGCGATATTTTCCTACAATTAAAGTTGAAATCTCACCTATATGCACTTTAGGTAATATTGATTATAATAGTTACCGAAGAAATAAAACTAAAATACGAAACTGGAATCTTTTTAAATTAAATTGAGGTATATATGTCAAATCAAAAAACACTTACTTTAAATGGGCTCGTCCTACCTAACTTTATTTTTCTTGTCCTATCAATCGCTATGATTTTTACAGGTCTTTACTTAACAAACCATTGGTTTGATACTTTTTATCCCTCTGGAATTAGTGAGTCATCTTCACTTTGTAACCTAAGTGAGTTTTGGGGATGTGATAAAGCAACAAGATCTCCTCTTGGAAGTATTCTAGGTACTCCTACCTCTCTCTTTGGGATAATCATGGGGATTTTTGGACTTATGACTGCCATTCTTGGAAAAAGAGAATTAGAAAAAACAGCTAAAGTTATTTTTACTACAAATTTTATTCTATGTTTAGTTCTACTTGTTTATTCACTCATTGCACTTGGTGGCCTGTGTCCAGTTTGTACTATTTATTACGTTCTATCTACCGCGGTCTTTTTTCTCTTTTTTAAATATTCAAGTTTAAATTATGCAATTGATCCAAAGTTTGCAGGTCTTTTTTTAGGAATTCTTATTATTCCAATGATCGCTGCGAATGTTTATATTGGAAATAAAGAAGGCGCTATAAAAAAACTTTCGCAAAGTTATATTTCTCAATTTCAATCTCTAAAAGAATATGGAGATCCGGCATTTGAATCACCATTTAAAGTTCACCAACAAATTGAGAACTTTGCTGATGCTCCTATTAGAATTAGTATTTTTTCTGACTTTCAATGTCCTTATTGTGCTGAAGTATCAAAAATCATCCCTGCTTTAATTAGTGAGTTTAAAGATAAAATTGCAATTCAATATTTGTTCTACCCACTGGATTCAAGTTGTAATCCAAAAATGAAGGGTTCTATGCACCCTTATGCTTGTTATGCATCTTATCTGGCAGCTTGTGATACTAATAAGTTTAGAGAAGTTCATGATTTCATCTTTGATCATCAATCTGAAATTAATTTTGATAATTTAAAATTATGGGCAAAAAAATTTGGTCTCAGTGAAGCTTGTTTTGAAGATTCAAAAATTAAAGATCAAATTCAACAAATAATGGGAAATGGTGAACAGTACCAACTTCAGTCGACTCCAACTCTTATTATTAATGGTAGAAAGATTGAAGGTCTTATTCCAACGCCACACCTTATTCCAATTCTTAAATCTTTGGTTAAATAATGTATAAAATCATAGAGACTCACTGCCATTTAGATTATTTAAAAGTTAAGCCTCTTTCTGAAATCATTGAAGAGGCAAAAACACAAGGTATTGAAAAAATTATTACAATTAGTGTTGAACCTGATAATTTCGATACTGTTAAAGAAATCGCTGAGTCTCATGATATTATTTATTACACTCAAGGAATCCATCCTCACGATGCTAAGCTCATAAAAGATGATTCCTTAGAGATAATTACTAAAAGATGTCTTGAGTCCAAAATGGTTGCTGTCGGAGAAATTGGACTCGATTATTATTACGATCACTCCCCTCATGAAAAACAAAAAGAAGTTTTTAAAGCTCAATTACAAATTGCTATTGATCATGATAAACCCGTTGTTATTCACTCCAGAGAAGCAGACGAAGACATGATTAAAATTCTTAAGGAATATGCTCCCAAGCTTAAAAGAAAAGGTGTTGTTCATAGTTTTACATCAGGAGAAGAGCTCGCAAAAGTAGCAATAGATCTTGGTTTTTACCTCGGTTTTAATGGTATTATTACTTTTAAAAACGCACAAAACGTTAGAGATATTGTTTCATTATGTCCACTTGATAGAATACTCACAGAAACAGATTCTCCATTTCTTACTCCTATTCCACATCGAGGAAAAGAGAATACTCCCGCATACTTACCATTTATCATTGAAAAGATAGCTGATATCAAAGAGCTTCCACCAAAAGAAATTGAAAAAATTTGTTACAAAAATGCTCTTGATCTATTTTTCTAAACTTTAAATCCTTTTAGCGCATCCGCCATTGAACCTTTTAAAGGTCTGTCGACAGGTTTCTGCTTTTTAGGCTTTATCGCTTTTTCTTCTGTTATATATTCTGTATAAGTTGGGAGTTCAGCTTTATAAACAATTCGATCTAGATGCTTTATGTAAGAGCTCCAATGTCCTACATTATTATCAGTTCTTTTTATTGTAGCAAAACTATGCATTTTAGAATCCATTAAATCAATAAGGTGTACTAACATCGCTTCACTTGTTTGTGGTATTTTGGGTGAACCATATTCATACTCTCCGTGGTGAGAAAGAAGTATATGCTTTAAATGCAATTTCATTTGATATGGAAAATTCTTAATTTTATAAGTGTATCGATCTAAGATCTCCCCTCCTTTAACTAAGTGACCTACAAGCTTTCCTTCTTCTGTGTACTCGACATTAAAATCTGAAGTTAGCTCATAAATTTTACACAAATCATGTAGAATCGCCCCTGCAACAACATAGGAAGTATTCACTCCATAAATAGGAGAAAGTTGCACCGCTAATTTAGCACAACTAAGTATGTGCTGTAATAATCCTGACTCATAGGCATGGTGAATAGATTTCCCAGCTTGCCAAATTTTTAATCTTCTTTGAATTTCACTTTCATTTAAAATAAGTGTTAAAAGATCTTTTATATAAATATCTTCAAGCGAAGATACAATTGATAAGAGTTCTTTATACATATTTTCAGGATCTTCTGGTGCTTTAAAAATAAATTCATTAAGATCAACAGAGTTACGATCAACAACTGAAATAGACTGTACTATAAATTGTTTCTTTCCTTGAAATATATTTACTTTCCCTTTCACTTTTGTGAAATCACCTTTTGAAACCATTGCAGCAATCTCCTCTGCATCGTTCCAGCTTCTCCCTTCGAGATCTCCAGTCTTGTCTGTAAAAATAATATTAAGATATTTTTTGCCATCTTTTGCTTCCGCAACTGCAATATACTTAACAAGAAATACTGATTCTGCTTCTTGTTTAGGTATAAGTTTTTCAACACTGATTCTATGCATGATAATCTCTCTTTATTTAAGCTGTTTTTCAGCATATTTAACTATATTCAAAGCAATTAATATATGGCATATTTAGCAAAATTATTCAAAAGGTGGTAACTATGAGCGTTATTAAATTAGGTATTAACGGCCTTGGTCGTATTGGTAGAACTGTTATTAGAGAGTTTGAAAAAAGAAAAGC
>CAYFHZ010000364.1:0-4001 GCA_964342535.1 uncultured Bacteriovoracaceae bacterium
GAGGTGGTGTTGTTAACTGCAACTGAAGTGGTGTTCTAAACCTGAAAATCGACAGCAATAAAAGAATCTGGCGAAATTACAACTAGATTATTCATCAAAGAAGACTCAGTAATTCTACAAATTGAAGATAATGGAAAAGGAATGCCACAAGAGGTACTTGTTAAGCTCGGACAAAAAGGTGTCTCATTCGGGAAATCAAATGGTACAGGACTTGGAGTTTATGATGCCTTTGAGCAGTTTGATAAGTGGAATGCAGGTATAGACTACGCAACAATTGAAAACAAAGGAACGACTGTTTCTTTAAGGTTTGATATTGCAAAAGAAAACCCACTTTTTCCTTCAGAGATATTAATACCAGAAGAAAGCACTGTGATAATACTTGATGACGACCCATCAGTACATGAATCATGGAGGCAGAGATTTAAGTCTTTAGACGGAAACAACATTGAGTATTATTTCTTTGATTCTCCCGAAGAAGCAAAAGCAAGTATTAATAATCTACAAGAAATGAATCGAGAATTTATTTTTCTTGGAGATTATGACTTAAGAAGCAATGAAACAGATGGCATAAAGTTTATTAAAGACAATAAGCTAAATGACCAATCTATTCTTGTCACCTCTAGTTTAGATAGCGTTTTAGATGAGTGTAGAACTCTTAAAATACCTGTTATATCTAAATCTATTCAAAGCTCCATTGATATTCACACAACCTTATAAGTAAATTCTATTTTATTATTCTCCTCTATTAAAAGTATAGCTCTACTTAAAATCAAAACACGAAAGTCTGTTTCGACACGAAAACTTGTGTTCCTCTAAGTTACTAATAACATTCAATAAAATTTTATCGACACGAAACTTCGTTTTTTTGTTTGAATACTCAATCAAAACGCCTCTTTTTTATTCAGTAAATTCAGCACCTTACCAAGTTGGCATAGTTGGCATTATTGGCACCATTCTCGCTTTATATATAAGTGACTGACGAATTAAAGGGGGTCATTAGATGAAAATATTAAAGAAACTAAAAGAACTATTAAAAAACATTTTTAACAACGAAGGAGGACACAACCAACTTTTAAACAAGAACAGTATTGAATACAGAAAACATGAAATGCTTTTAAAGCATTATCACCAGTACCCATTATCAATTTTAAACTAAGGAAAAACGAAATGAAGAAAACAATTATTGGACTATTACTATTATCAACTACAAGTGCATTTGCTTTTGGAGTTAACTTAGAAGAACAAGGAATTATGAGTGTTGATGAACTTGTCGAAATGGGCGCAGAGCATGTTCAGTGTGCTCAAACAATGCCCAGATGTGTTCTTATGGGAACAAACTATGGAATCCAATATCCGGGGCAGAAAATTAATGAGGTAGTCTTAACTTCGGCCTCATCAGGTTCCTATGCAGACTCACAACTAAACAAGCTAAAGCAGAACGGACTTTGTAAGTAATTAAGGAGGATTAAAAATGACAAAGAAATATTTAGAAAATTTAAAAAGACTTTTTCGTGAATGGTACGGGTCTTTGTCAGTAGAAGAACTCGCATCCAACCACGAACTTGTAAAATTAATTCAAAGAATTGAGTCGCGCCTAATCAGCGCGACTTCTTAAGAGGAAACGATGAACCTAAAAGGAATAAGGGACGACATTATCATTAAAGAAGCCATTGAAAGACTACTTAATAGAGTAAAGGCAAAAACAGGAATCAGGCTTAAGTTTGGAAATTTCACCCTAAACATGCACGAAGGTAAATGTGTAAATATTGATTTTAACTTAAAAGATAGATGCTTTGCTCAAAAAAATGCAAATCTTCATGGAGGTAAAAATGGATAATGTACTAAGAAATGATTTGGCTCTTTTGTTTCAACTTGTAAGCGATAAGGAAAAAAAGATAAATCACGGACTAGAATTTAAGACTAAGAAAATCGTAGATACGTTCTTAAAATTGAACAGTTTAAGCAATAAAAAAGGTAAAAACAAAAATGAAAAGCAATAATGATGTTTCACCATTCATTGCTATAGCACTCCTAATATTAGTTACTATTGGATTGTTTGGTCTGCACAAATATGAATTTGTGATTAACAATTGGAACTACATAAGAAGTGCTATTTATAAAACGCAAAATGCTTTGGTTCTTTTTACTCTTTCTATATTCATAAATATATACATCATTAGCATGATCGTTGAACGATCTCTCGGATATAAGAAGCAAGGTAGTAAGCTTAGAAGTATTAAAAATGAAAAAATTAATTATAAGAATTTAGCCTTAAAGTCGCTGCTCTCATTATCTGGTGTAGTCTTCTTTTACGGACAAATATTAACATATATTGAAGTAAACACTCTTCCATTTAAACCAATTTTAGGTGAAGTTTACCCTAGTTTTGTTAAGACGGTATTGATGTCGTCTTGTTTTTCATACTCTCTCCTTTTATTTTGGGTGATCGGTGTTCTTGGTTTTTTAAATATCCTCTTCCAAGGCCACCGATTACCCTCTTTTAAAGAAGTTGAGAATCACTTAACACTTGGAACAGTTGGAGAAGAGGAAAATAACTGTGAGAAGAAAGTGAATCCGAAATGGGCATTAATTCCACAAAAAGCTCTTAACGGAAACATACTTGTAACAGGATCAATTGGTACAGGTAAAACCCAAGGAACGATTCTAAATTTTGCAGAACAGCTTTTTGGTAACAATTTTCATCTTACGCCTTCATCACTTGTACTTGACCCTAAAGGTAGCTTTATACCAGAGATAGTTAATATTCTTAAAAAAAGAGGTTCACTTAATGATTGCGTTTATTTAGGAGATGCAGATGGAAACATTTAATCCAGTATATATAGAGGATACACTTAAAGACTCTAACTACATTGAAGTAGCAAGCATGATAAGAGCTGCTGCCAAGAACTTTTCAGGAGCTTCTAAAGAATCACCGATCTGGGAAAACTCAGCATTTAACCTAACTAAAAATGTTGTGATTTACTGTGCATCAGTATTCGGATATTTCACTCTTACAGATTGCTATAAAGTGATGCTAAAGGCTGACACTGACGAAATAATTGATAATCTAAAAGCGGAACTCGCTAGTGACAAGTATGGAGATGAAGAAAGCTTTAATATTCAATGTGCAATTCAATATTTTACTGAATATGGACTTTTTGAGGATAAGTTTAAATCAGGCGTTCTAGTAACGGCGACGACTTTTCTTAACCAATTTCAAGATTACAAGGCAGCTAAAATATTTTGCCCAAAACAGGACGATTTAACTATCGAATCAATGGACGAAATTGTTGATTCAGGTAAGATTCTGCTCTTTAATGTGAAAAATGAAGCACTAGCTAGGTCTATGGGAACATTCGTAAAGCTTCACTTTCAAAGGTCAGTTCTAAATAGATTAAAGAATACAAATCGTTCAAAAAATAGAATGGCAATGATTATTGCTGATGAATACCAAGACCTTGTTTCGGTTGGTCATGGCGGAACAATTGGCGACGATAAGATTTGTGCCAAAGGACGAGAAGCAAATTTTTTCTTTTTAGCTGCATCTCAAAGTATTAACTCTATCCATAATTCTATTGGTAACGAAAAAGCGGCTAAAGAATTAATTCAGAACTTTAGAACACGAATTGCTTGTCATTCATCTGACTTAGAAACAATTAGAAATTTCAAAGAACTAATTGGTCAGGAAGAAAAAGAGAAAACTAGCCATAGTGTTTCTGAGCAATCACAAAAAGCAACTCGAAACTTTGTTTTAGGTGGTTTTGATTCTAAGAACGCAAATATCAATGAATCAATTAGTACAAGTCAACAAAAAGAACACACGGTCACAGGAAAAGAATTTTCTCAACTAAAATCATTTGAGGCATTTGCCCAAGTTTATGATGGTGTAGAAACAAAGTTTCATAAACTTTTCTTGAAACCATACTTTAATTCTTTTGCGAGGGGTTGCTCACCCAACCCCTCGCAGACAAGGGTGCCGGGGAAACCCCTGGGCCCCACGC
>CAYFHZ010000365.1:0-3983 GCA_964342535.1 uncultured Bacteriovoracaceae bacterium
GAGCACTTAATAGGCTTATCTATTTTACGGAAGGAAAAAATATTTCGTCTAAACTTGCTGAAAGGCTACATGCTAACTTTCATGGCTCTGTAAACCCTTGTCATAAATCAGCTGATATTCCTCTTACGATTAAGGCGACTCAATTGGCCAATAAAGTTGATTGCCTTATTATTCTTTCAGGTGACTCAGACTATATTGAATTGGTAAAACATTTAAAAGGTGAAGGGGTTCGTGTTGAAATTTGTGCAGTTGAGGAAACAACTGCATCTGCTTTGATCGAAGAAGCAGAGTTTTTTCACCCAATAAAAAAATCAGATGTATTTAAATATACTGTACCTAAAAATAAAACGACTAAAAAGAGAACTCGTTCGAGGTCATAGAAGAGGTTGGGCAGGTCTATGCTCTTGAGTATTAAGTGTAGGTTTTGCCATTATTAATATATCACTTAGAACTTTGTTGAATACATCCATATCTGTTCCAGAACTTATAATTGTTGCAAATTCTTTTGAAGGTTCAACAAATAGATCATGCATTGGTTTTACTTGACCTTCAAATTGTGCGATAACACCATCTTTAGTTCTTCCTCTTTCGTTAATATCTCGAACCATTCTTCTTTGAAACCTGATATCTTCAGGTGTATGAACAAAAATACTTTCGTCAAAAAGTTTCCTCAGCTTGGGCTGTGTCAGTATGAGAATTCCATCAACAATAATAATGGGTTTATTTTCTTGATAAACTGCTTTTTCTAATCTTTTATGAGTTGCAAAATCATAAATAGGAACTTGGATATCCATTCCTTGCTTGAGACTTTTCAAGTGCTTGGCCAGTAGGTCAAAGTCAATTGCATCAGGGTGATCAAAGTTTACAGAGCCTCCATCATGGTCAAACTTAGAACTCTGGTCGATATAATAACTGTCTTGGTAAAGGACAAAGCTTTTATCACGACCAATTTTTTTTGCTAATGTTTCTGCAAAAAATGTCTTACCTGATCCACTACCACCAGATACACCTATAATTATGTTCTTATTTACCATACTAAATCCTCAAAACTATTATGCCAGATAGGGAATAATTAATATATGGTAAATAATGCTTTGTGTAAAAAATATCCTACTTACATATTTGATATAATTTCTTCAATAATGGTACCAACTCCATAAGGAACACTGTAATTTCTGCTAGTTGTACTATAATAATCGTGTTCAAAGCCTAATTTATGAGTCCATTCATGCAGAATATTTCCCGCAATCTGCGCCTGTGAGTTTAAATCGAAGAATTTTTGATTAATCCATATTTCATTAACATTTACATAGGTGTAACCAACTGTTGAGTTATTGGAATAATAAAGATTAACGACGAGGTCTATTTCGTGATCTACTTCAGGTTGAAGTTCTTCTGCAGCTTCCATGATAACTTCAAATATTTCACTATTGGTAAGTCCTAGATTGTCTACATATGTCTCTTCTTCATTATAAGTATGAGCTTTAACCATTGTTTCAAAATCAAGAGAGTTAACCGCGTAGTTGAGTCTTTCTAGTGCATCTTGCATCTTCTCCGTTTGTTCTTCGTCGAAGCCGACAAGCTGTATATTAAAATTTAATTTATAAGCTTGGTTTTGTTCAGGAATATCACATGATCTCTGTTCATCTTCGGTGTCGGAACTTGCTTGCTCATGGCCAGGCAAGAGACATGATTCATACTCAGTTGCGATAGGGTCATTACAAGACAATAAAATGAAAAATAATAAAACGCGAAAGTATTTATTAATCGACATTTGCATAAGACATCCTTTTCTTTGCATTTGTATGAGGGATTATACATAGTATAGATTGTTAAAAAGGCTTATAGGAAGGGGGAAAGAATATCCAAATATTGGAGTTAGATAAGAAGGCAAGAATTTTAAGAAGTGATTTTAAGGGATTGTTTAAATTCTTAAACAATCTAAGGTAGGGTGTTAAGGTAGGGAAGAGATCCTTCCTATCTAACTCAGTAATAGTATAAGCAAGCTCTGTGCCAAGTTTTATAAATAGTAAGTTGCTGAAATAACGTAGTGTTTTGCTTAGTGACTTGATGGCACTGGTGCCAGTTAGGTAATTTAGAGTAGTGTTAGTTTGTCATGGCATTACTGAAATTGTAATGTAAATTTGTTTAATGGTTTCATTTTGGATGTAGCGGTGGTTTATTTGGGATAAATCAAAATAAACATTAGTCTTATCATGATTCTTGTTAATTTGGGCCAAGAATGTTTTTGTTTCTTCTTTAATATCTAAGTTTGTCTTTAGATTACCTGAAAGAGCTTGAATACTTGCTTTTAATGAGATATTTTCATTATTCTTAGGTGTACACGTAATTTTAAATATTACTGATTCAACCCGAAATTCAACTTCTTTGTTGGCGGCGACCCTAATTTGACTATTAGAGTGGGTGTTATGATTTTTTTTGTTTACGGATAGACTTAAGTTATGAGTACTAAATTGTTTTCGGTTTAAGTTTTCTGATTCTTCAATTTTTATAAGGCATGTTTTTGTTTCATTTTGTTCGCTGGTGATTATAGTTTGTGGATGATTTTTTGCTACAAATGTTTCGTAAAGTGATACTCTTTGAGCATTTGTTTTTATGAACCAGCAGTTATTAAGAAAAACTAAGTTATCTGATTCAATTCTTAAGAAATTTAAAGTTTTTTTAAGCTTTTTATTCTCAGTTTGTGATGTAGCGCAAATTTTAAGTACAGTTTCACCGTATGTTAAGCTAGAAAAAACTAATAGAATAATGTAGATTAAATTTTTCATTATTTTATTGTGAAATATTTTATGTAATTCAGCTAGGTATATTTAAGGCTTAAATGAAAGTAGATAGACAAGTCAATTATTTTCGTAATCAATCCAATATTGGAATTCCTGCCATTACGATGTTTATCTTTCTTGGTCTAATTGTAACAGCGATTTTTTCTGTTATTACTTACAAAAAAAAATATAATGACCGAATAAACCTTCTCAATTTGAGGTTGACTCAGATTCAAGGTGGATTTATCCAATCTTTGACAAATAGCTTGTGGAAACTTGACGATGAACAAACACAAATTATTTTAGAAAGTATTTTAAGGCAAGAAGATATCGAGAGAGTCAAAGTTGTAGATAAAGATACCATTCTATTTGACCTTGGAAATAAAGTGTTAGAAACGAATATGATACATAGATCATATCCACTTATAATAGAAATTGAATTAGAGAAAAGATATATTGGGGATCTCGAAATCTATGCGACCAAAGAGAATGTGAGAAAAGATCTTGCTTCTGATATACAATTTGATTTTTTGGTTGAACTCATTAAGGCATTCTTATTTGCAGTCTTTGGTGTTTTTTTGATTAAATTTTTAATTACGAGGCATATAGATAGTATATCTGAATTCTTTGTAAAAAATAATATTTATAAAAGCCAAAAGAAACTCGTACTCAATCGAAGTTTTGAGTTTTGGAAGAAGTCTTCAGATAATTTTGATTATCTTGTCGAAACGATTAATGATATGATTGAACAATTACATTTAGAGTTACAAGACCGTAAAGCTGCTGAAGAACAGCTAACAACTATAAATAAAGAGTTAGAAAAACGTGTTGAGCAAAAAACGAAAGAACTACTTGAATCTGATAGGATTGAAGCTGTAGTGGAAATGTCTGCTGGAATTGCTCATGAAATAAATTCTCCCTTATCTGTTGTTTATAGTATCAATAAAAGATTAAAAAAATTAACAAAATCAAATCTTATTGATCAAGAAAAATTAGAAGTCATGACTGATATACTTGATAACTCAGTTGAAAGAATATTTTCAATAACAAGAGCGATGCAAACTTTAAGTCAAATAAATCTACCTGATCATGGATTGGAAATAGATTCCAACGAATTAATAGATGAATCTTTAAAAGGAATTATAGAAGTTTTTAAATCATCAATCCAAATGATTAAGTATGATATTAAAAATCTACCAC
>CAYFHZ010000366.1:0-3982 GCA_964342535.1 uncultured Bacteriovoracaceae bacterium
AAATAGTATCAAAGTTTAATCCAGTAGAACTTTTTAATTTTTCATTACATTATTCACTTTCGCAAACGGATATTAGCTTATGTGGAGCTAAATCTCCTGATCAGCTTAAAGGCATTCTTAAAGCATTAGAGACAAGTATTGATAAACAAGAAATTCAGGAAGTAGTTGATGACATTAGAAGTAAACTTTAGTGTTATTATTCCTACTTTTAATCGTGCAGATGTATTAAAGCGTGCTGTTGATTCTGTACTTAATCAAACCTATAAAAAGTTTGAATTAATCGTGGTTGATGATGGATCAACTGATCAAACGAAAGAGCTTTTAGAAAAATATAATGATATACGTATTATTACCCAAGTCAACAAAGGCGTTTCAGCTGCTAGAAATACTGCAATAAAAAAATCAAATGGTAATTGGATATGCTTTCTCGATTCTGATGATGAGTGGATATCAACTAAATTAGAATCACAGAAAAATGCTATTTTGTCTCATCCAAAATTTATTTGGAATCATACCAATGAAATATGGATTAGAAATGGTGTGAGAGTGAATCAAATGAAGAAACATCAAAAAGCAGGAGGTGATCAATTCAAAAGATCTCTTGAGCTTTGTATCATCTCACCTTCAACTGTCTGTATTCGAAAAGATATTTTAATTGATCATCTCTTTAGAGAAGACCTTCCTGTATGTGAAGACTATGATCTTTGGTTAAAGCTTAGTTCTCAATATGAAATCGACTTTATAGAAGAACCACTTATCTATAAATACGGTGGCCACAAGGATCAACTATCAAGAAAATATATTGCAATGGATTTTTTTCGCTTAAAAAGTATGTTTGACCTTTATCTTAAATACAATTTATCAGTACAACAAATAGAGCAACTAAAAGTTGAATTTAGAAAAAAAGCACGAGTATTACTAAAGGGTTATAAAAAGCATAATAACCTCATCCATGTAGATGAGGTTGAATTTATGTTAAATACCTTATCTTAAATTTCGTGGGCCATTTTTCGTTTTTTAGGTCGGTAATATGTCCTAGGGCCATACTCACTAAAATCTGAAATTTTTGTCATATAGATACAAGCATAACGCTCAATTTGAGATGCATAAACACTTGGTTCAACACCTGCTCTCATGACTTCACCCCAGTAGGGGTTAAATTTAGCTTCATATTCTTTTATTAATGAACCGACCTTCTTATCAATAAGTTCAACTTCATCAAATTTTTTAAAAACGTACTCTTTAGCAACCTCTTCACCAAATTCATATTCTTTAGCGTAAAGATTATCGATCTCTTTTTCTAATTCAATTTTATTGGCCATGAGTTGATCAATTTCTTTACTGATATCCTTAGTTGATTTGTATGCAAGAACTTCGTTATCAAGCTCTTCAATAACGAGGGCCGTTCTCCAGTCACAGGCTTTTTTAAGTTTAACGATATCCCCGTATATATGATCACCCAAGTAGAGAATTTCATCACCTTTTAATTTAAAGTCTTCTTGAAGTTTAATGGCATATCCTCCTTGGTATACACCAGGTAATATTTCTTTATCATAGTTTTCCATTAATGATGTTTTTGGGTCCACCTTTAAGAAAGCTTGCTTGTCAGTAAAAAATTTAGGTTTTGCAGCAAGTGTTACAGTTACTTCAAATAATTCCTTCCAGTCTTTATGGTTTTTTAAAAATGGATTGATAGTATAATCCAATAGAAGTTTAGTGTATTTGTAGTCAGAGTTCGTTATGATCCAAAGTTTTTTGCCATAGGTTTTAAATCTTTCAAGGGCCTCTACTATTTTTTCATCTTTTATTACAAAATGTTCAATGTTTTCTCGAACTGCATTTTTAAGGCTTCCATCTCGGTGTGCTATATCTACAGCAGATCTTACATCATCTGCGATATTGGCATACTCAGGTAGATCTAATTCTGGGTTCTTGTCTTTAAGATCGACTAACTGAGAAAATAATATCGTAAGTGAAATTGAAAATGTTGTATCTATACTCATGTACTGAGGATCATTTAAGTCTACTGATGAACCTTGGTATACTTTATTCTGCTGCTTGAAACTCATCTCTTTAGTTCCATGATAAGCATTTTTAATTTTATTATAGAGTGAAACTTTTAAAATATTGCCATTTACTTTATCTACAATAAGACCCCTTATGGCCTTTTGAAATTCAAATTTAAATTTCTTTATCTCTTCAGGGTATCCGTGGTCATTTATTAATTTTTTTATAGATTCATTAAAGGTTAGTTCTTCAAAACGATCACTATGATATCTTACTAAAGTATGATCCATATCAAAACCAATGACTTTAATATGCTTCATATTAAGAACTCTGTTAACATAAATACTCATAAACATTCCTTTGTGTTTTATAGTACTATATATAGTCTCTTGATATGATACGAACAGTCAATACAAGTTGATCCATCGTAGTACTATAAAAACTTTACATGCTACCAGACAATCTCTGAACTTGCGTCTAACTTTCTCTTAATAGAATTCAGTAGGAGAGATACATGAAATATTTTAAGCACATTCTGATCATCAGTTCTTTTATAAGTGTTACTACTGTTAACGCATCTAGTAAGATCGTTTACGGTATAGATAATAGAATTGAAACTTATCAAGCTTCCCCAGCACACCAATTATTAGCAAAAAGTACCGCTGGTATGATTAATTCTATCAAAGTCATTGATGTTGGTAATTATAAACTATTACCACCAAGCTCACTTGAAAGAAGTTATCAAATGTGCAGTGATGAGAGATTTATTGATCAACCAACTGCAGTATCATGTTCAGGCTTTTTAGTAGGACCTGACTTATTAGTAACAGCTGGGCATTGTATTCCAAATCAAGAAGCGTGTGATGCAAAATCATGGGTGTTTGATTACAAACTTAATGAAAGAAACAAAAAAGCATCTCTTATGCTTCCAAAAGAAAATGTTTATAAATGTTCAAAAGTAATTGAAGCTAGATTAGAAGGTTACAGAGATCAAGCAAGAGATTATTCTTTGATCAAACTTGATCGTGTTGTTACTGATCGTGAACCTCTTAAATATAGAGTTAATGGTAAAGTTAAAGATATGGGTTCAGTTATGGTTATTGGACACCCTACAGGTTTACCTCAAAAAGTATCTCCAGGTGGAACAGTTTATATCAATTCATCTCCTTACTCATTTGTAACAAATTTAGATACTTTTGGTGGAAATTCAGGTTCTGCCGTTTTTAATGAAGAATCATTACAAATAGAAGGAATTCTTGTTCGTGGAGCAAAAGATTATATTGAAGACGCTTCTTGTGGAACAAGAGTGAATCGAGTTGCTGAAGATGATGCTTTAAATCCTAGTTATGGTGAATCAGTTTCAAGAATCACTGATATTGCTTACTTGCAAAATAGAGATGCTTTCTTAGCTTCTGTTTCAAAATATGATTATATCAAATTTAAAACAATGCTTGACTCTATTATTTCTAGTGAGATTGATTTGAGCCTGATGTATGATAATGATAAAAATACAGCTCTTCACTTAGTTGCAGCTAAAAATAATGTACATTTTGCAAAACAATTAATTGCTGAAGATATTGATCTTAATGCTAAGAATGTTTTTGGAGAAACGGCCCTTCATATCGCGGCAAAGTATAATCGATCTTTAATGTATAATGTTTTAATACAAGCAGGGGCAGATACTAAAATTAAAAATGGTACTGGTTTAACTGCTAATCAAATAAAAAATTTATTCTCAGTGAGCATTCATTAATAGTATGTTCGCCTACTATTAAGCGCAAAGAGAGATGAAGAAAAAGGGGAAGCGTTAGCTTCCTTTTTTTATTGGCATTTGTTTAAAAAACGACTATCATTTTTACTCATATGGGCCCTTAGCTCAGCTGGGAGAGCACTACGCTGGCAGCGTAGGGGTCAGCGGTTCGATCCCGCTAGGATCCACCATTTTTCGCACTTCATTTTTTCATTTTTTACAAAA
>CAYFHZ010000367.1:0-3965 GCA_964342535.1 uncultured Bacteriovoracaceae bacterium
ATGGACCCTGGCAGTATTTTAGCTGCATTGGCCTTATCACCCTCGAAAGATGATTTTATATTGGATATGTGCGCAGCTCCAGGTGGAAAATCTCTTATACTTTTAGAATTTCTAAAAGACGGCAATGGAACTCTCTGGTCCAATGAGATATCAGCAAATCGCAGGCAAAAGCTTAAATCAGTTATTCAACAATATATTCCCAAAGAATATAGAGAAAAAATCTTTATAAAAGGTAAAGATGGCGCACGATATGGACTCTTACATCCAAATACATTTGATAAAGTTTTATTAGATGCACCATGTTCTGGAGAGCGACATTTACTTAAAACCCCTAAGGAATTGGATAAATGGAGTCCAAAAAGAACAAAAAAGCTGGCAACTACCCAATATTCTCTCCTATGCTCTGCCCTGTTAAGTGTCAAGCCTGGAGGAACAATCGTCTACTCAACCTGTTCTCTCTCCCCTTTAGAAAATGATGGGATTATTGAAAAAATCCTACAGAAAAAAGCAGATCAAGTACTCCAAGAGGATATAATAGTAGATTCTCCTCTTATAGAGAAAACAGACTTTGGTTTTATGGTTTATCCTGACTCGTCTCAAGGAGCAGGACCACTTTACTTCTCTGTACTTAAAAAATCACATTCGAATTCAGAAAAAGATTTAAATCTCATACGATAAACATTTTGATCCATGACCTTTTGAATTAATTGGTCAAATTCTTCAGCTGTATGGGCCTTAAGTTTTTGTGTTTGGATTTCTTCTGAAGAATAATCCTCTATAAATATACCTTCTGGCAGGTTTGTTTTTTGTTCATGGCCGACAACTTCTCTACCTATTTTAAATTGCCCATTATCAGGGTAAATGATAATGAGGTCGCTACTCAGAGATAATTTATTTGAAAACTGTAAAAAATGGTCAACCTTTTCTACCGCTTTAATACTATCTAAGATCGTATTTTCATATGTAAAGAGGTGTCGTCTTAAAAAAATCTTACTCATCTTGATTAAACTTCATATTAATAGAGACTTGGTCATTTACATCTTTAGCAAATTTTTCAATCAGATAATTTAATTTACCTAGGTCGGTTACTTCATATTTTTTTTCATCTTTTTTGACGACTTCCAAGAAGATTAAATACTCTAATGTTGCTTTCATTTTAGGAACAGTAAATGATTCATTATATCTTACAATCCGACCGTGCTCCTTTTCCATTTCAAAAAGCTCTTTAGTTACATTTAAAAATTGTTCTTCAGTAAACTTATCTTCACTTAAATACTTTATTGAGATGGCACTGATATAATATGCCTCATAAATAAAACTTAAGGCGGAAGCAAAGTTTTTAACAAGGCTTGCTACTTTATACAACTCATCAACCGTGAGGGTCAGTACAGTGTTAATATGATCTATCTTACGGTTAAGAGCATAACTCATAATTTGAATAGCTTCATTTGTCATTTCTGCGTTTTTTGGTAAATAGAACTCAAATTTAAGTTCTTTTCTTTTTTGCTTCAAGAAAACAACAAGATCGTCTGGTGTTTTAATGGAACCGTTAAAAATATTAAACCAAGTAGCATTCATAACTGCAGGAACAAAGAAGTGATGAACAATCATATTTTTATGATAAAGAAGATGAACTCTTGCATCCGGATGAACAGAATAAAAAACTTGGTTCAACCTTTCTCTTTTAATTAATTGGACTTTATTATTACTCAAAAACATATCCATGGCCATACGGAGTGCTGACTCAGACTCTTCACCAAGAAGAGAGTCAGTAATTTGAATCCCCATATGCTTACAGTAATCTAAAATATCTTGTGCACGAGTTAAAATTTGCTTCCAAGTAAGAACTCCTGCGGGGTGATCAAGTAAAATCAATGAAAGTAAAGAAGAAGGAGTCACTGGCATATTTTTTCCAACGGCCCTAAAGACGTCGAAAGCGATCTTTTGAGTATTTTCTTTTAAGTCTTCACTAACGTCTGGAATAACAATTCCTTCCGATAAACGTATATGTACTGTACCCAATTTCTTCTTAAATAGTTGGAAAAGTTTTAAAAGTTGTGTTGGCTTCTCTTTTTCTTTTTTCGCTCCACTTAACTCTTTCGCATGTGCTCGTTCCTCAGGAATGAATTCATGTGCAATGGAAACAGGAACAAACATTAAAGGTTTTTTATCAGCACCAAAATGAGAATGTGCATCTAGAATCATACTGAAAAGGCCGTATTTAGGAGAGAGAAGTTTTCCTGTTCTTGTTCGTCCACCTTCAAAGAAAAATTCAACCACTTTATCTGTTTTCAAAAGATAATATATATAACCCTGGAAAGCTATTTTATAAACATGATTAGTAAACTTTCTTCTAATGAAAAAGGCACCACATTTTTTAAAAATACTTCCGATTGGAAAAATATTTAAATTAATCCCAGCTGCAATATATACTGGTAATTTAAATTTTTTATAAAGAACATATTGAATCGCAATATAATCTGCGTGTGATTGGTGATTAGGACATAAAACAACGTGATATTCTTTAAGTGTCTCTTCCAGAGAAAAACCATCTGGTAGATGAAGATTAACTCCATCGTACAACTTTACAAAAGTTTTATCTAGAAATGATTCGAGCATATGTACAGCTTTAGAACTGTAACCACCTCTGATTTCATTAAGATATTCTTTTATTTTATCCTTGTCTTCAGGTTTCTTCTCAAGATGCTCTTTTACTTTTTGATAAGAGCATACAACCTCTAGTACTTCATCCAAATTAAACTCCTAATTAGAGATTCATTCCATGTGGTCTAGATTCTACTATACCATTACTAGACATTTCCATGAAAAGTGCTTGGGTTTGTATATCTGAAAGTTTAGTTGCATTAAGGTATGTCATACCTGAGCGTACTCCACCGGCCAGTTCATCAATAACATTTTCAACTGATCCTTTACAAGCAATCATTCTTGATTCTCCCTCTGCGGCCATACCTTTTTGCATATTACCACGCCAGCTGACTTGAGCATCTTTAGATGCCATTCCACGATACTTTTTCATTCCACCTTTTAGTTCACCCGGAGTTTCTAATGTTCCAGCTAGCATTGAACCGAGCATAACTGTCTCTGCTCCTGCTGCAAATGCTTTTACAATATCACCTGATGTTTTAATTCCACCATCAGCAATTACTGGTATATCATGTTTACTAGCAACTTCTACACATAAGGCCACTGCTGTAAGCTGTGGTACGCCACAACCAGTTATAATTCTTGTCGTACACATTGAACCAGGTCCAATACCAACTTTTACAGCATCAGCTCCTGCATTGATAAAACGCTCTACGCCATCTGGCATCGCCACGTTACCTGCAATCACATCAACTTGAGGGTATTTCTTTTTAATATAATCTAAAGTCTCAAGCATCATAACTGAATCACCATGAGCAATATCTAAAGTTAGAATCTCTGCTCCAGCTTCTACGAGTGCATCAGCTCTTGCCATCCCCTCTTCTTTAACACCTACACTTGCCGATAAATATATATCTAAACCCGATTCTTTTTTCTCGCGAAGAGCTTTTAGCATCACAACTTGATCTTCTGTCGACATAAAGCGATGTAAGATCGCATGTCCACCGAGTTCTGCCATTTTAAGTGCCATTTCAGTCTCTGAAACAGTATCCATATTAGCTGCAATAAATGGTAGTTTCATTGTTTTATTCTTGGTTAGCCTCGTCGAAAGATCAGGTATCGACCTTGAGGTGATTTCACAATGTCTTGGCATTAATAAAACATCATCGTAAGTTAATCCTACATTTCTTGTTATAATTTCTTCAGAACGAAACATTAATCCCATCAATCATCTCCTCTCTATTTTTCTTGATTACTCAGTTTTTCTATTTCTCTAGTTAAAAAGTTATTTATTTCTTTTTTTATTTGATAGTAATTTTCTTTAAGGTCTTTTAATTTCTCTTGAAAATTGCCTTTAACAA
>CAYFHZ010000368.1:0-3937 GCA_964342535.1 uncultured Bacteriovoracaceae bacterium
AAGGCTATAAATTTTTTCATTCATCGTATCATGTGATCCAAGATGTCTTATAACTGCACAGCGCCCCTTTGGAATAGTCTTTTGGATAACACCAAATTCATTTTTAGGAATATCACTTGAAATTTCACCACACACATCAAAGCGAAACTCCTCAGGGGGAGTGTTTTCTGGATCATTATAAACAATTCCATACGTTGCACTAGAAGTAATTGGAGACAATCCAGTACTTTTCCTCCAATCTATGAATTTAGGTATTGTTTCATTTAGTGACTCTGGTGGGCCATGATGTTCAAGTACTGCAATTTTTGTCTCATCTAAATTAATAATTTTCACATTCATACTATTCTCCATAGTTTGTGGCCTATAATTATATTTTTCATGCCAACTCTCCCAATTGGATTTTTTTCTAAACTGTGACGGTGTTGTTTGAAAAACATTTTTAAATGATCTAGAAAAAGCCTCCGGGCTTTCAAATCCACAACCCATTGCGATATCTATTATTTTCATTTCTTTTTGAAAAACTAATTGATAAGAAGCTCTTTTAAACCTTTGCATCAAAATGTATTTAGATATGTTAATTCCCATTTCAATGAAAAAGAGACGATGGAAATGAAACTTTGAGATACCAGCAACTTTACTTATTTTTTCTAAACTTAAATCACTTTCAAGATTCAAAGAAATATAATCACAAACCATTTTAATTTTATACCTTTCATCCATGAATAGATATTAAACCAAAAATGAAAGAAGAACTTGATACAAATTGCTTTTTTTTAAGAATTATCGAACTGAAATACTTGAGCTAACAGCTCAAATCTCGAATATTACATACAATCTTAGCAAACTCTTCAGGCTGGTCCCAAAAAGGAAAATGCCCGGCATTCTTTACAACTTTAACTTCAACACTCTCAAACTTTTTCAAGAACTCATCTAATACAGTCTTTGGTGTGGCAAAGTCTTTATCTCCATGTATAAAATATGAACTTACACTTAGTGTTTCGATCTCATCAATAAGATTAATAGCTTCAAGCTCTAAGTGTAATAACTTTTCCGACAGCTCAAAACCCCTCGCTTGATTTCTCCAATCTTCTTCAGAGTAATACTTTGAAATCATAGCAATATTTTGAAGATTATCCATAGAAACATTACTGAAAATACCACCATATTTCATGATATAATCAGATAAAACTTTTACTTTTGAGGCTTCTTTATACGGCGGAGAACCAAGGCTTTTCTCAATAATCACCCTGTTCGCTTTGCTAGCTTTACCTAAAATGAACTCAAACCCAAGCTTTTGCCCTTCAACGACATTAACCAATTGTCCAACGCCTATATAAGCAGTCACTTCAGCTTTTAATCTATCCAAAGATTTTAATGCAACTAACGACCCCCAAGAGTGGCCAAGTAAAAATAAATTCTTATTATATTTGTCTTTCAATAGTTTTACGACTTCTACACAATCATTTACAAAATCGCCTATTCTTAAATCTGTAGGAATATCATTTTTATCAAATGACTTACCAGCACATCTTTGATCCCAATGGACCACAATGAACTCATCTCTTAGAAAACGATCAAAGCCATCTGAAAAAGGAAGTAGAGTTGATCCTGGTCCCCCATGAACAAAGAGAAGAACAGGTTTATCAGAATTATTAGAGGATTCTAATAGCCACTGATCAACACCGTTAACCTTATATTTTCTCAAAGAGTTTATTGATTTTTTCACACCAGTTCCTAACAATCGCTTAGGGTTAATATTTAATAAGTATTCTCGAACTAGTATACTAGAAGAGATACACTAACCATTCGTTTTTACCTTAAATCCCGCAGGTAAGTAGTCTTAATCTAAACCAGTTAACTAAAACAAGTACTCATCTGATATATTCATTAATTGAAAAGAGTTTTTCATAATAACCTTACCATCATTCAATATAGTGGCCTTAAATTCAAATAAATTATCTAATTTTTCTATGAGAGTCACCTGTATATCGAGAAGGTCATTCGGCTTAGCAAAACCTTTATATTTAGCATAGCTTACTTTCTTGAGAACTCCTAAAGCATGTCCTTTTGTCGCTTCAGAATCATAGTCTTCAACCGGAGAATAAAACTTGGTTATTAGTATTCCTGCAGACTGGGTTGTTATCTCTTGCATTATTGCTCCTGGTAAAACAGGTGCACCAGGAAAGTGTCCTTCAAAAAAGTATTCTTTGCCTGTTAACTTTTTCTGAGTATAAATAGTCATTTTGTCTAAACTTATGACCTCATCAATTAAAAGATAAGGTTCACGGTGATGTAACAACTTTTTAATTTCTTTAGTTTTCATATTTAATCCTAAAAGTTTCTGTATGGAGTTTAAGAGCATAATTACCTGCTTGGGACTTAACTAAATAGGAAGGTTTATCTACAATTCCATTTCTTTTAATGAGCTTTCCTTTAATGTCTTTTTCTACCGATCCCATAAACGACTCTACGAAAACACAATGGATGTCTCTTCCCATCCATTTCCAAAAGACTTTTACATTTTCAGTATAGCTTCTCATTTTATTACTCTACCTAATCCGTTGTTTTTGGAGAGACTCACCAAACTTCTTCATGACAAACGCATGTAAGGGGGCTTGAGTAAATTTATAAATATACCAAGGCAACGAGGGAACAAATTCATTAATTGATGCTAATGCATACTTTTTATTGGAAACAATTCTAAACTCTAACCAACCTGAGGCTTCACTCTTACTTAAAAGACCTCCCACAATTTGAAACTTAGAGCGATCTAGATAATTGATCGAATCATCTTTTTTTAATATAAGCAGTGGATACTGTAATCCTATAGCATTGAATTTTAATAAGTTATTATCCCACTTGACTTTAATCAAAAACCTAAAATATTTTGGTAGCCAAGAAATGTATTTTTCGCTCAACTTCACATGATCTAACTGAGAAACGTTTTCTAGACGTTGAATTGACCTAACATTATTTTTTTCAATTCTTGTATTAGACTTCTTCCTGGTACTTTTTTCTTTAGGAATATTAGTTAACATCTCTTTATATTCCCTATATCTAATTATCGACTCTATCTCTTTTGGAATCGCAGGAGTTGGTAAGTCACATAACAGACTGTCAATGAGTGGAGATACAAGTTCATAATCGGCTTGGCCAAACAGTTTCACCCAGAGTTTAGAGAAAGATGTGTAACTAATAGGAACTGAAATCATTAACATACTAGATCCGACATAAGCCGCAGTATCTTTAATTAATTGAGCATATGTAATAGCTTGTCCATTCACAACATTAACTGTTTTTCCTTTAAAGTCATCATTATTAACTGAGTAATTTATGACATTAACAAGATCATCTATATAAATTGTCTGTGTATTCTGTTTAGTCCAAAGTGGAAGAATCATCCCCGGTAAATTATGGACAAGATTATTAAGTATCTCAAAAGAAGAACCACCTTGTCCAACAACTAACCCCGCTCTCAGTATAGTTACCGGAACACCAGATGCTTTAAAGACATCCTCAACTTCTTTTCTACTGTCTAGATGTTTACTTTTTCCCAATTCAGGAACTAACCCACCTAAATAGATAATTTGCTTTACATCATTTCGTTTACAAGCTTTAGCAAAATTATCTGCTAGTAATAAATCAGTATCTTGGAAACTTCCCTGAAAAAGACGGGATGAAGGCAACATTGAGTGAACAAGGTAAATAGCAATATCAGTCCCCTCTAAAGCCCTTTGAGTGCTGGTATAAGAAAACAACTCAGTTTGAATCCAATTCAGTTTTCCATTCGACTGTTTTTTTGTTCTACTTAAACCATTAACATTATATTTTTCAATAAGTTTCTGTATTAAGTTTGTACCTATAAATCCTGTCGCACCGGCCACTGTAATTTTCAAAGAATGCTCCTCACTTAGTACTTATAGTTAAGTCCAATATA
>CAYFHZ010000369.1:0-3930 GCA_964342535.1 uncultured Bacteriovoracaceae bacterium
TTGATAAAAATGAACTTGAAAAAAAACGATCTTACTTTATGAGTTCAAAAGATCTTAATGGTCTTAGAGTGCTCGAAGAGTTTATAAAAGCAGGCATTGATAGTGTTAAAGTCGAAGGTCGCATGAAAAGTCATCTGTATGCTGCTACTATGAGTAAAGTATACTCTCAGGCCCTCAGGTTTTATAAAGAAAAGGGTCATTTTTTATCAGATCAGTTAGTTGCGTGGGATAATGAATTAGGAAAAGTTACTCATAGAACTTACGCTCAAGCGAATCTCGTAGAGAAAGCAGATGAATCGACTATCTTTAACGAAAGAGAGCATGATCAAGATAATCAATTTGTTATGGTGGGAAGAATTATAGATCAAATTCCAAATGATGCCCTTATAGTCGAAGTTCGTAATGCTTTCAATAAAGGAGCTCAAATTGAGATTCTTCCTTTTGTAGGGGAAGTAAAACAGATTGATGTTGATTCAATTATTCAGCTCAATGGGGTTGAAATTGAAAGAACCAAACCTACGACCTTAGTAAAAATTCCTTTTGTTTCTGGATGTGAAAATAATAATATCGTAAGGATGAGGCAAATATGAAGTTTATCACTTATGCTAGCTCTTCTCACGACTTAGCTCAAATAAAAGAAATAGGGCATGATGAAGTCATAATAAATCATCCTGATCTTTCAAGAGTTTGTTTTCATCGAAATACGTATGCTTTAATGGAAGAAGCAAAAAAATTAGGACTTCGAGTTGTTTTAGAGTTTGATGTCTTAATGACTGAGAATCAATTTGATCGTATCGTAAAAATTTTTGAAAGTATTTCACCTAATTTATATGACGTGGTAAGAGTGCAAGATGTTGGTGTTTTAGAGTATATTCTAACTACAACATCAAAGCAGATTCAATTTATAGCAGAAACAGGTAATAGAAATATTATTGGTCTTAAAAAATGGGTTTCTTATATAGGAAAAAGGTTAGATAGACTTATTTTATCAATAGAATTAAGTTCGAAAAAAATTTTAGAATATAGGGAAGAACTTGATTGCCCTTTGGAAATTCTTTGTTTAGGTCGAATTTTACTATTTTATACCCCAAGGAAGCTTTTAAGACCGTTAAAAAATAACAAAGAACAACTCGTTTCAAATGATTTTATGGAAGCTATTGGGGAGAGTGAAGAATCTCCACATAAAGGATTTCCACTGATTGAAAATAAACATGGTACATTTATGTTTCATATTAAAGACCTTTTTTTGCTTGATAAAATTGAGGAATTAAAGTCTTTAAGATTAGATTATTTAAGGATTGATATGAGACACCTTGATTTTGATATGTATCGAAATCATTTTAATTATCCAATTGGTGACGATTTTAGTCAGCTCAAAGATGAGTACCCTATTGATAAAACACGAGGATATTTTCATATCAATAAATCAGATGTTCTATTTAAAAAGCTTAAAAACTATAGGATTCAACGTAAAGATGAATCTTATTTAGGTGAAGTTGTAGAAATTGTGAAATCAGATTATATGGCCATTCTATTAAAGTCAGACTTGAATCTTAAATTAGGTCAGAAATTAAGATTTATAACTCCTGAAGGTAAAGAGCAATCTTGTCTTGTACATTCATTAAAAAACTCATCGTACATTGATAAAGATACAGTCGAATCGGGGCATCTTGCTCTTATGAATTATTTTGGTGGTATTTGGCCGAGATCTCAAGTGTATTTAAGTGAATAAAAAAAGCGCAAGGCGAGAGCTCCTTGCGCTAAAGAGAGAGAGAGTCCTCAATTTAATGAGGTAATGAGTTTCATTGGACCCTAAGAATTTCTTAGGGTTTTTTGATTTAGTTTTTTAATTAATATGTGTAGTAATTATATCCACTAGTACATAGAGATGAAGTCTTACTTCTTCCTATTGGGAAAAAAGCTAGTTCATATGTACCGTAGGTAGTTGTAAGATAAACGTTTGCTGCACTAATTTGTCCCACTCCACAATAGCTTGATTTTGCAACAAGTGGAAGGGTTTTAAATTGAGCATTTGGTGTATAAGAGTAAGTACCTCTTTGACATACATAGAGTTCTGTTGTTATGACATTACTTGATCTGCTTAAAACCATAACATCACCAGCTAAAGTAACACCGACATGGATTCCACCTTCATCAATATCAGTGGTGGTAGGAGCTGTTATACTAATTTGTGTCCTTGATGTACTTGTGACTCCGTATGAACCACTTGCACATGCATACTCACTCATAACAACTTCTCGCCAATTGCTTGGTACAGTTCCTGTGCCTGAGCTGATACTTACAGTTGAGGAAGTAGTGCCGCTTGACCCTGAGGTATTATCACTTCCACAACTTATTAATAGACTGGTTAAAAAGATGGCCATTATCGACCGACTAAAAATTGTGCTTGCTCTCGTTTTCATTATTTGTCTCCTATTTTCTCTTGCCTTACTATATACAAGCCATATGCCAAATTTATTTAAGTAATATTAATGACTTATCTGGGCATACTTCTTATAGAGTGTTTAATAATTATGCGGTGTTAATTTTTTAGACATATATTTTAGATAAATTTAAAGAATAAGTTTTACATGGTTTTATGCGATGCGCTGTGCAGGGTTTGAGTTAATGCTAAATAAGAACAAAAAAGGACTTAAATATGAAAACTCTTATTAAATTATTGTTTTGCTTTTTTACAGTGATGGCCAGTTATGCAGCACCAGTAGAGATTGAACTAGTATTTAATATGAATTGTGATGAATTTGTACAGTTACTTGAAAAGAAAAATAAAACGAAAATGGAGCTTGTACAAGTTGGATATCAGTTAGGTCAAATTGATATGCATAACGTGACTTATTTTGGTAATGACACAATTATAGATGGTGAAAGTATTGAGTTGACTACAAAGCTTTGTAAGAAAAATCCATCAATGCCTGTTTTAGAAGTTTTAAAACCAAGTTTTGAGCCACTGATGCCACCTGAGTTAAGTGAAGATGATTTTACAATAAATTAAGTTATTAGTTTCTAGTATTATGCCAGGACTGCCCTAGACTCACAATCTTAGAGATAAGATCTTGATATTTCAGCCCGTATGCTTCCGCAGCTTCAGGGAATTCATCTCCTGCCTGTATGCCAGGGTTCGGATTTGCTTCTAGAAAATAAGGCTTACCTTTATTATCAAGCCTAAAGTCTAGCCTTGCATAACCAGTGATCCCTAGAACTTTGTAGATCTTTTTAGTTAGAGTTTTAAGTTTTTCTTCTTCTTCGACACTAAGCCCTTTGGCCTTGGTGGAGTTTATGCCATATTTTTCTCGATAATCATCATCCCATTTGATCTTTTCAGTTGCAAATTTTTTAGTCCCTTTGGGGAGATTTTTAAACTCCAGTTCCCAAACAGGAAAAGTTATAACTCTTTTATTGCCTAGTACTCCGATATAGAGTTCACGTCCTTCAATGTATTGCTCAGCAATGGCATCAGTTTCTAGGTGAGAGTGTATAAAACTGATTCTTTCTTTTAAGGCTTCAAAATGATTTACAACTGAAGCTTGAGATATACCTGCTGAAGACTCTTCTGTGGCAGACTTTACAATGAGGGGGTATATAAATTTTTTTGAGTCTTTTATTTTCTGGTTCTTTGGAAAAACAAAAAATTTAGGTACGCTAATTTTATGAAAGGCCAGTATTTTCTTACTAAGAGCTTTATCTCTTGCAAGAGTAAGTCCTCTTGGATTACACCCTGTATAAGCTTGTTTTTTCAACTCTAAATAGGAAACGATATGTTGATCAAAGTGACGGTTACCATCAAATTCTTCTAGGAGGTTAAAAACAATATGAGGTTTAAATTCATCTAATGCTTCTCTTAGTCTTTCAAGGTTACCAATTATTCCTAGAGGTGTGACTTCATGTCCAAGCTCTGAAAGGGTTGTCATT
>CAYFHZ010000370.1:0-3928 GCA_964342535.1 uncultured Bacteriovoracaceae bacterium
GGAGAAGTACAGCACTTGGCTTCATCTGATGCCTTCCAATGCTCAACAACCATATTATCAATGAGAGAGATTAGAAGCTTTAAAAAGCCTGGAATCCCCTCATTTTCAAAGAGAGTTTTAGTTTCTAAGATCAGTTCGTCAAAAGAAAATGATAATCCAGATAGACAACTCTTGATATTTAAAGCAATATTTTTGATGATCATGGGCCTTCCTTGGTATTTGTTGTATAAGTCGTATTATATAAATTTAACCAGTTAGGCCTAGGTCTTTCAAAAAATTCGTATTCTTTTTCGACACTTTTAATTTTTGTATGGAAAGATTTCAATGGATCTGTCGCGCAATCAGATTATCCCATAAGATTTATGTAATTAAATATTAACCAAGTTTCAAACTCAGGTGATGATTTACACTACAGTTTTGGGACAATATCAAAAGGATTTCAAAATGAAAAAATTAATTTTTAGCTCAATTATGCTTATTTCTCTTTCAAGTTTGGCAGCTACTACAATTTCTCGGATTCAGTTAGCTTCAGCTGGTTGGCATCTACCTACAGTGGTTGAGCTTGGAACAGGTGAAAAGGTACAAACTCTTGAATGGAAAGAAGATAGTGTTGAGTATGATGAACTCAATGTTTACTTTGAATCAAATCCAAATAATTGTTATATCGTAAAACTTGACCAAGTAGAAATTAATGATAAGTCCACACTAATTGCTTCTGAAGTAACAAGAGATTCTTCTTGCGATAAATAGGCTAAATTGGTAATTCAAATATAAATTTACTACCTCTACCTGGTGCTGATTCAAGATCAAGCTTACCGCCTAGGTTGCGTATAGCTTGATCGATGGCACTCATTCCTACACCTCGACCAGATAGTTCTGTAAGCTTTTCAGCTGTTGAGAAATCAGGTTTAAAAATATACATCATCGCTTCTTTGTCTGATAGGGTAGCATGATCGATACCTTTCTTTGTGAGAACTTCACGAATCTTAGCAACAACGATACCAGCTCCGTCATCTTGTACTATAATTTTAATTTTATCTTCACTTAATTTACTACAAGTAACTGTAATTGATCCCTCTGTGGGTTTGTCAGTTTGAGATCTTTTCTCAGCAGTTTCAATTCCATGATCCATACAATTCCTAATCAAATGAACTAAAGATGAAGAGAACTCTTTTATTTTATCAGTATTAACTCTAATATCTCCTCCGATTACGAGAAGAGGCATCATCGGTTTATTGATTTTCTTACTAATTTGCATGATAAGATCTGCGTAAGGCGTAAATATAGATTTAATTTTACTCTTTTCAAAGTATTCAATGTATAAAAGGTTAGGGTCTTCACCTTTTTCGATTCTCTTTTTAAGTTGCGCAAGATCTGATTTATCAATTTCTATTTTGTTTTTACTATCAGCAAGTTGAGTTTCTATTTCTTGAATCATTTGATCTCTTTCTTTTCTAAAGTTATCAATGAGGTATACAAGAAGGTTTTCAAGTTCTTTTCTATTACCGATAAAGGATTTTATTTGAGTTTCACTGGCCCGAGCAACTTTAACAAGGTGAGAAATACTATAATTAGCAAATCCACCATTCATACTGTGAAAAGCGATCATTGCGATATTGGCAAGATCTTCATGTTTGTCAAAATTAGATAAATTTATAAGCATTTCTTCCATTTCATCTAGGAAGTCATAAAAAGCTTTTTTGCTTTTAATAATATTTAGAATCATAGAAACATATGCATCTTTTTCTTTAAAACGCTCCTCAGCTTCTACCTCTGCTGTTTTATCAGTCGCAACAACTACTACATTTTCCAGCTTTTCATCTTCATCCATCATTGGGTAATAGTTTAGACTAATAAATTGAAAGTCCGGTTTTCCATAAGCTGAATGTACAACATTTTTAGGACCAAGATTCTTTGCAGCATCAAAAGGCATCATATTTGAAAATATAACATTACTCCATTTTTCAAAGGCTTCTTCTTCATTGTTTTTAAGCCCTAAAAGCTTAGGAACATCTAAGTCTTTAGGGATTCGATTGAACATTGTTTCACAAGCATTTGTAAAAATGTCGAGACATTTTTTTGTCTTATCAAAAACAAAAAGACCTTGATCTAGAGAGTTAATCATCGCTGTAATAAAGTTATTTGCTTCTCGTAACTCTTTTGTTCTTTCAGCAACAATCGCTTCTAGATTTTTATTATACTCATCTAGCTTTGCATTTGCGACTTCGAGTTGTTGAATCATATCTTGTTTGTCATCGAGTAATTTTTTTATTTTCGTTGACATTGTATTAACAGAAGAACCAAGTTCCCGTAACTCATCGTTGGTTTTTACAATAACTTCACCATCGAGATTCCCCTCAGCGATTTCTGATGTTTTGGAAATTAATTGTAGAATCGGATTTGTAATTTTTCTAGAGAAAACAAGAGAGAGTATGAGAAAGACTCCTAATATAACAACTGTAAAACTTATATTTTTGTATATAATTGTTTTAAAAATTGCGAAAGCTTTATCTTGGTTTATATAACTGTAAATTGTAATTCCCAGTTTTTGAATGGCGGTATATGAGATAAGGTAGTTTTCTTCACCAAATTGGGCTATTGTCGTTCCTTGTGCACTTGTAGGGATAGTTTTTTGCTTGAAGCTTGAGATGAGTTCTTTATTTCCATAAAAGAGCTGACTTTTTTTATCCACAACAACGTAATCAAAGATATTATCCTTCTCTAAGGCTTCATTTATTATATCTTTACTAATGAGGGCAAATCGTATCCCTCCAGAATGTTTTAAAATAAGTAAAATATTTTGTTCGACAGGAAATGGAATGAGTTTTTCTTTTAAATTTTCAGGTAGCCCCTCAATTATTTTCTTTATTCGACCCTCTAGATTATTATATGAATTATCATTGTAATAGAATTGAAACTGTTTCGTGGCGGCTTTGAACTCACCTGTAATATAAAAATGTTTATCTTCTATTTTTATTTTTTTTGCTAATTTCTCACTATTAGACTTCATATACTCTAATATTTTATCTGTTGCTATCTCACCATTTCGAAGCGCATTTTCGAAGATATAAGCTTCTTTGTCATTCTTAAACATAAAATAAGAATAGACTAAGTTAAATCCCGTAACGGCCAGCAAGATAACTACTAGCGAAAGAACAATTTTATTTTTAATACTAAAGAACAATTTTTTCCCCATCATGATAGAGTTGTATTAATCGTTTATGATACTAAATATCAACATAAGGATATTTTATAACAAAAATGAACGCTTACAAGAGGTTACAAATTCCACCCTTTGATCTTCTGATCGTTTTAGTCGGTATAGTATGTGTCGCTTCAGGGGTATATTTTTTTAATGTTGATTACAACTCTCTCGACTCTTTTCGAAATGCAGAAAAATTTGGTGTTGTTGCAAGTGGAAATGGTACAAGGAAATTTGGTAGTTCCCTTCAGTTTTTCGGTCTATATAAAAATTCAGATCTTTTTTATGGTGATGTTATATTTGCAAATGAAAATAAGCCTATCGAGATTGCAATCGATGGAGATAATGATTCGAAATTTACTGTTCCTAAAGATTCTATGGTAAAGATAACAAAAGAAGGTGATGAATTTAATTTAGATGTTGCTCAAGGTTCAGTTCTTGTTAATACAAAGAAAATAAAGAGAATTACAGTTAAAGATAAAAGAGGAAAAGTTAGGCGCTTACAAATTTCAAAAGGGTCACAGGTTAAAATTTCTTCTAAAAAATCGAACGTAGTCGTTGAGGCCATCAAAGGGCATGCAAAGCTTATACCCAATAAGAAACCTCTTGCGAAAGTAGGTACTAGACCTAACTTGTTGCCGACTAATAGTCTTAAAGTTAAATCAATTGATGCTCCTGAAGCTAAAAATCTTTCAGATGTGAAAACAAAGCTAGAAATAAGCTCAG
>CAYFHZ010000371.1:0-3921 GCA_964342535.1 uncultured Bacteriovoracaceae bacterium
ATAATGTACGAGAAATAACAGAAGTTGATACTTATCTTAGAAGGGCCAAAGATATTGTCTCATTTTTTTCAACCGTCTTGCATGATTATGAGCCCTTTGTTGAAAGGGCCATTGCTGTAAAGGATAAAAGAATTGAGGTTGAAGCTAATATTTATGATCAATTTAAGTATATTTTTAACTTGGATGATTCTGATCTGAAATCATTCCAGCAATGTGAGAAGTCACCACTTCGCAATAATTCTTCATACTTTTTTACACCAGGTGTTAAACGTTTAGAAGAGCTTGTACCTAGCTCATACATTAACTTGTAGCCTTAATATTTATTTACTGTTTGTACCGTTCTTGATAATTTTTAAGTCTAAAATATTAGACTTAAATTCTTTTTTATAGAGGTTTATAAACTCAATGATTCGACGCAAAAGTGAAAGTGTTTTTTTTATAGAAAAATTAGTAGACCAAGTGATTGTCTATTTCTCTTGGTTACTAGCTTATTGGTTTCGTTTTTTGTTTTTGCCAGATGGTGAATTAGGCTTATATACCTGGTATTATCAGCTTGGCTTTTTACTTGTCATTGTTAGTGTTTATTTCTTTAAAAATATGAATGTCTATGCAAGTGAGCATTTAGAATCTCTTCCGAGACAAATGCTTACTCAAGTAAAGTCTAATTTAATGTCTCTCTTTGTATTTGTTGTCATGGCTTTTTTTCTTACAGAGCATAGAGTTTCAAGAATAGCTTTAGTTTCTTATTTTGTAATTTCAACACTTATATTACTCGGAAATAAAATTATATTTAGAACATTTTTTCTGAAAAAAAGTACGAATGCCGTTTTACTTGGGGATGGAAAAGCAGCTAGTGATTATAGAGAGAAGGTAAGTAAAATTCCAAATTTTTATATTAAAGGAACTAGTGAGCAAGAAATTAATGAACAAACAGACCTTATCGTAATTGCTTATGGGAATAAAGATTATCAGAAGGTTGAAGAATTATTGAATAAATATAACGAAGAGATTATTCCTGTGATATTGTTACCAGATATACAATCTAGTGTATTAGGTCATGATATTCAGTCATTTAAGGGTATACCAATGATTGTTTTTAATGAACCCATTGGTAAATCAATAAGTATGTTTTTTAAAAGGTCACTTGATATATTATTGTCACTTTTTGGAATTTTAATACTTTCACCTCTTCTCATGATACTAGCTGCAATAATAAAATTTACGAGTAAAGGACCAATTCTTTATTCACAAATACGAGTTGGGGCTGATGGGAAGAAATTTAAAATGTGGAAATTTAGATCCATGCGCTCTGATAGTAAAAACCATCAAGGATGGACAGTGAAAGATGATCCACGTGTTACAAGAATAGGTAAAATAATTAGAAAAACATCTCTTGATGAATTGCCACAACTCATTAATGTACTTACAGGGGATATGAGCCTTGTAGGTCCACGCCCTGAAAGACCACAATATGTTGATGAGTTTAAAAAAGAAATACCAGCTTATATGCTCAGACATAAGATGAAAGCAGGTATTACTGGTTGGGCCCAAATCAATGGTTGGAGAGGGGATACATCTATTTCAAGAAGAATTGAATGTGATTTGTGGTATATAAAAAACTGGTCCCTTAAACTTGATCTTTCAATTATTTTGATGACCGTGTGGAAGGGATTTGTTAATAAAAATGCATATTAAAAAAAATCCCACCCTTTATAAATTTATTTACACAGCTCTTATATTTTTAGCTTTAGGTCTCATGACATCACCGACAATAATGGCCGGATATCATATTTTAATTGTCGTTCCTGCTCTGATTCTCTTTGTAAGACTAAGGAAAACCATAAAGCTCAATATAAGTTCATTTTTTTTATTATCACTTGGAATCTGGGGATTTATATCCGCGATTTATAATTTAGATCATTTAGTAAAACCGTCTAAAAGCTTTCAGGAATTAAAGTATTACTTCTTTGGAGTATTATGTATTTATCCATTAGTGTATTTCTTTTCATTTGGTCATAAAAAACATTGGAAAACCTTATTACAAATTTTTTACTCTACTGTGATTGCAGCTTTCTTTGTTGGAATTTTAAAGGCTTGGGGACAAATTGATATTGTTCACTTTAAGCTTGGACATGGTGAATTTACTGATCGCTCGGGTGGTTTTTATAATTATATGAGATATGGTTACGCTTCAGCTCTCATTTTAATCTTGAGTCTTGGATTGAATTATATTCGTAGAAACCTTCAAGAGATTTTGCCAGGTAAAAAGCTTTTCTTTATTGGAACAGCTTTATCAGCAGGAGCGATAATAACGAGTCAGACAAGAGGGGCCTTACTGGGCGTTTTAGCTTCACTACCTTTTTTAACTTTTAAATTTGAAAGAAAAGTATCAAAAATCCTTTTGGCAGTTGGTGGAGTATTTTTTGTTATCGTATTATTTTTTACAATTACTCAAACTTCCCAATACCGATTTTTAAATGTTTATCAAGGTTCTAATAGTGTTAGACTAAGCCAGTGGCAAACAGCACTTAAAGTTATAGAAGAAAAGCCTCTTTTAGGACTCGGTCCAGACCAGTTTAGTTATAATGCTATCCCTTATAAACTCAAATATGATATTCCTTTTGAATATTATGGTAGTCATGCTCATAATATACTTTTAGAGCATGGAGCAGCCTATGGTATCGTTGGACTTATATTTTTGATCGGTTTTTTTATGACATGGTTTTTAGAGTTAGTTCGATTAAAAGATGATATTTCTTGGATATTTTGCTCTTACATCATAGGTTATTTTTGTTCGGGACAAGTTGAGCTTCTTTTTGATGTTGTTAATTCTCATCTGTTATTTTTTATGTACTCCCTAAGCCAAGTTTATATCCATACCAAAAAGAAGGCTTCTCTTTGAAAATTGCAGTTGTATATCAATTTATGTTTCCTCAAAATTTTGGAGGGGGAGAGAAAAGACTATTTGAAGTTTTTTCAAGATTTCCAGATAGTGCGACTGTTGATTGGTATCCACAGTATACAGAAAATTATGAAGACTATAGTGAGCTGAAGGGATTTAATATATTTCCGTTAGAAGATATGACTCGACCAAGTGATGAGCGAAGTATCAAAGAAACTTTGAAATTTTGTTTTCTTCTTATATTTAAATTAAATTTTTCTAAATATGATTTTATTCATGTCGGACAAATGCCATTTTTTCATGTATTCGCACTGCTTATGAAGAAAGTTTTTTTAAAAGCACTCTTTAGAAAAACTCCACATATTGTAATTGATTGGTGGGAATATTGGGGAAGCTATTGGGACTCAAAACATGGAAAAATCACTGCTTTAGTAGGACGATTTGTTGAAAAATGTATTTATTTGTTTGGAGATGAGTTTGTCGTTATTTCCTATAAGACTAATAATGATGTTCAGCCACATACAAAGGCCAATCTAACTCTTATTCACAATGGTGTGGATTTAAATAAGATTGATCAAGCGCCAAGTTTACATAAAAATATAGATGTGATTATTTTTGGGAGAGTAGAAGAGTGGAAAAATCCTCAAATGGGGGTCTATGTTTTTGAAGAAATGCTTAAAGTGAAACCTGGACTAAGTATGCTTATTGTTGGAAATGGAAGTTACAAGGCAACATTAGAGCAGTACGTGGTTAATCACAATCTTAGTGGTTCAATCAAATTTTTTGGATTTGCAAAAGATGATGACGAAATTTATGGATTAATTAAATCATCCAAATTAATGATGCAATTTAGTAAGCAAGAAGGTGGAGGGTCTATTACATTATTCGAGGCCAATGGGTGTGGAGTTCCTGTTGTAACTTCATACTTTGAAAATGGAATAGATAAAGAACTTGTGACTAGTGATAATGGTTTTTTCTTTGAAGAACAAAATCATAAAAATATTGCGATGGCCTTAGTA